>VXXH01000038.1 GCA_009835515.1 Candidatus Poribacteria bacterium | reverse complement strand
GCCAAATGACCCTTGCGGTTTCAAAGTCGATCTCCGCATAAGTTTGGACCACGAAGGTCAGACAGTTGGTGATAATCGCTAAGCAAACTATAATGGATTTCATTTTTATCTCCTTACTTAAAGATCTACCCAATGGGTACAGTTAGTTATTCAGATGAGACACCGACTGCCCCCAATTTGTTCAGCTATTATCGAGATTTGATATTTGCCCACGTCGTTGCCAGTTTACCAGAAGGTTCAACAGCTGTTAGGAGCGATAACCCCTCGTCCATCAAGGTATTTATGTCTTCTTCCGCCAAGGCGACACTGAAAAGCGCGACCTGAGCGAGCATACCGTCAAGTGTCTCTGAGGTATTGTTGGTCCAACCGCCGATGTTGACCTCGGTGTCATTCTGGGGAGCCGGTCCACCCATCCCACCAACGGAACCGATTTCAGTTCCATTTTCATAGATTTTAATGGTATCTGTTCCGTCGTATGTTGCGGTCATATACAACCATTCACCTTTCTTTACTGAACCTTGATTCCAGGCACCTTTCCAACCGTCTCTTGCATAGTAAGCTTCCCAGCCTTGACCATTACCGCTTGTCCTGAACGCGTAATTCGCCACGGTTCCAGATGCGGGTCTTTTGCCGAGAATATGTCCAAAACCGTTCTCGGTTGTATTCACAAAAGCCCAAGCAGTAATTGTCCATGCCTCTTCGAGATACAGGCTATCGGAGTCTGCGATGATAACCCGATCATCTTGTCCATTTAGACTTAAGGCAGGGCCATCGGGACCTTCGACCCATTCTCCGCCCTGAAGTTCACCATGATTCTCGTTTCCAGACATATCGTTGATAACATTGCCTTCACCTTCGTCAAGTAGCCAAATGCCCCTTGCGGTGCTAAAATCGATTTCCGCATACGTATGTACTGTGAAGATCAGGCTCAGACTGATGGTGATGATTGCTAATCGCGTTACAATGGATTTCATTTTTACCTCCTATAGGTTGAATTTACCATTAAGATTACGTTTTGACGCAGTGTGTTGCTCTAATTGAAACTAAATTAACCTACGCTACCGAATTGACCGCCTGAATCAGCGCGATGATGTATCCGAACTGGAATGCCCACGCCTGTCTAACTCTACCAGAAACACCCGATGGCGATGGATCGTCTGGATGCCCCGGGGCATGGTCAGGCATTAACATGTAGGGGTATTCTACATCTCGGAGGGTCTGCGCAACTCTGTGCATGTCAAGGTGTCCCTCATCGGGCCACACCTCTTGGAAATTGTGCAGTCCACCGCGAATGTTACGAAAATGAATATTGAAAAGTTTCTTCTGTTCGCCGAAATATTGGATAATTTCATAGAACTCGGTGCCGGGATCATCTAAACCCTCCGACACTGTGCCACAGCAGAAGTTAAAACCGTGGTAGGGGCTATCCGCAATTTCAGCGTAACGTTTCATGCCATCAAAGACAGGATAATTCCAGCGTTCAACGCCCCGCAATATAGGCGCGGGTGGATCGTTTGGATGGCATGCCATTTGGATTTTATTTTCTTCAGCGACAGGGATCACGCGTTCGAGGAAGTAGGCGATCCGATCAAACGCCTCTTCACGACTCACCTCACCTGCTTCTGAAAGTGTTTCGTTATCGTACTTGGAGAAATCGAAAGTGCTGTAGCTTGAACCGCCACGTCCGAAGGTGCTCTCAGTTCGTTGATTTTGCAGGATGCAAAAGTTATAGTTCAAACCTCGTAAACCTGCCGCCGCAGCATTCTCAATTATCTTACAAACTGCCTCGATATCCTCGTCGCGCTGCGGATCTTGCGCAAGCGTAATGCTCCTCGGCATCCCGATATGAATCATCTCAAGACTGACACCCGCTTCCGCTGCTTCTTCCTTATGTCGAATCAGCGTTTCGGTTTCAGTGTCTTCGGGCGTAGTATCCATGTGCGTTACACCGTGACGCACGAGGAATGTCAACTCTTTGGGAGATGTCCCGATGCCTTGAACACCGACGTGCATCTCCGCTTTTTTGCGGGATTGCGTCTCAGGTCTATCCATCGTTTCGTTCTCCTTATGATAATTGAATGTGCTAAACTGTTCGGACTTAAGATAGTATCCGCGCATTATAGCACACTTAAAAAACTTAAGTCAATTCAAAAGCAGAAAATTTCTGGACATTCGATCCGCTTCATGCTATGCTAAAAGCCACAGAATTTCATAGCGATTACACAATAGAGGAGAAACGATGGCTACAGAAGATTATACTTCGCGTGTACCGCATCATACGTTCGCAGATACATTGGAAGAGCAGGAAGCAGAGTTGGAAACGAATCCACTGATGCAACGGCTCAACGCTTATCGAAAAACATATCAAGGTGATCCGCACCGTCCGATTTATCACTATATCAACCCTGAAGCGATGCTCAATGATCCGAATGGACTCTGTTTCTGGCAGGGGCGTTGGCACCTGTTCTATCAGGCGTATCCACCTGAAGATACACGTCAGCATTGGGGACACGCGATTAGTGATGATCTCATCCACTGGCGTGATTTGCCGTATGCAATTTACCCGAACCCTGAAAGATGTTGTTTTTCCGGTGCGACGCTTGTAGAAGAGGACCGCGTAATAGCGATGTATCACGGCACAGTCGTCGGTAATATGGTAGCGGTGTCGAGCGATCCGTTGCTCCTGAATTGGGAGAAGGTATCCGGCGAAGCGGTCATCCCGGCGAAACACGCGGACGGCACAACTCCGGTCTACCGCGTTTTTGATCCGTGCATCTGGAAAAAGGACGATATGTATTATTCGCTTTCTGGTGGCACGCTTCCACACGGACCCGGCGGTAAACCGATTCGAGCCAACTTCCTGCTCCGTTCAGCTGATTTAGCGAACTGGGTCTATCTACACCCCTTCGTTGAAGACGATATGTTCACATTGGTAGGCGATGATGGGGCGTGTCCGTATTTCTGGCCCATCGGTGACCGACACATGCTCCTTTTCTTCAGTCACATGAGCGGCGGACAATATCTGCTCGGTGATTACGATACTGAGCGCGATAAGTTTGTCGTGACAGCAGGCGCAAAGAACAACTTCGGGGCGGCATCCCCTGCTGGTGTCCATGCGCCTTCAGCAACACCTGACGGCAACGGTGGACTGATCGTTATCTATAACATGAACCCGGCGAAGCCTACCAAGGGTTGGAACCAGATTATGACACTGCCGCGCCGCTTAACACTCCTCTCCAGAGATGAAATCGGGATTGAGCCTGCGGGTGATATTGAATCGTTGCGGTATGATCATCAGCATGTCAATGCTATGACCCTTCCCGCAAACGAAGAAGTCGTGCTGGAAGGTATAAATGGCAATGCAATGGAGCTTGAACTCGAAATTGATACGAAATCGGCACCGATGGTTGAATTGAACGTCCTCCGTTCACCGCAGAAACAGGAGTTTACCCGCATTGCCTTCTTCAGAGAACGCGGCATGCGCAACCTGAATTCCGATGTTAACGTGCGCGATAGCCTGCTAACGATTGATTCATCTTATTCGTCAATTGCATCGGATGTCCTTTCACGCGCCCCTGAAACCGGAGCGATCTCCATTGCACAAGACGAGACTCTCAAATTACGGGTGTTTGTTGATAAAAGTGTTGTGGAGGTGTTCGCGAACGGGAAGCAGTGCGTCGCGATGCGTGTCTATCCAGACAAGGAAGAGAGTGTCGGTGTGTCTTTGCGTTCGCAAGGTCAAGCGTGTGAACTTAAATCCTTAGATGCTTGGCAGATGAAAAACATTTATGCTTAACTCCCAGCAGATACGGCACTTATGAATGAATAAGGAGAAATTTTAATGACAAAGCAAATTCTCTTCTACCTATGCTTCTGCTGTGTATTTGCATCTCTCGCTTATGCCTTCGATACCCCTAAGCTTTTTACAAAAGATAATGTACTTGCCGCGGGGTGTTATAATGATGGATTCAGCAGTAGTGATATGACACTTATTATCCAACTCACCGTCGGAAAGGATGTTATTTTTGACGAGGGCTTTGAGGTAAGATATCATGTTCCTGACAAAGACGTTGATGGTTGGACTGAACTCGAATTTGACGATACGAACTGGAAAAAGGGCATCATCAGCATCGGTTACGGTGATGGTGATGACAATACGGAAATCAAATCAGGGGAGGTTGGCTCACTTTACACGCGTTATCACTTTGATGTACCTAAAGCGGTTACATCAAAAAAAATTATGTTTCGGGTTGACTATGACGACTCCTACATTCTGTGGATGAATGGGGTTGAAATCGCACGTTCAGCCAATATCGCTACACTCTCGCCTATAGGCGAAATTCCTGTATGGGATGTGTCGAAAATTGTGGATTCGATGCCCGATGTTGAGGCAACGAAAGTACCGAAAGGAAAGCCGAACAAAGACCGTTGGAAGAAACCTGTAACACCCAGGGAGCGGGACGTACACGAGACAATTCATGAATTTGAAATTGATGTTGAATTTGGTGGCGGATCAGCATTGTCCGTTGAAGCTGCAGACAAATTAACAACGACCTGGGCGAAACTGAAGGGCCATTGAGATTGAGAAGAATCATCTTCTTTTTTCAGACTGACCTTTATTTGATACTAAAGGCTGGATGCGAAACCCTGAGGATTCGCATTCAGTCTCGGGCATTCATCTGATTTCCGAATAACACATTGCGTATCATGTAAAGGAATATAAAATTGCGTAATTCTAATGCTTCAAACCCCACCCTTAAATATGTCGCGGATCTTTATAATGTCAAAGAGGTTACCCTCTACGGCACCGCAGACTTGTCGTTCTGGGAAGCGGTGTTGCACAAGGAAAACCTCTTTCCATATCACGAAGTGGATAAGGCAGTTCTACTGATCAGCGCGATGGATGCGAAGTGGAGAGGGTTTAAGTTTAAGGAGTTTGTGATCGCTGTTGGCGTTTGTCTAAATGAAAACGGAACGAGTTTGGATGGATACTTTCTACCACACGCATTTAATTCGTCCAAACTCTTGGCTTTTTCGGAGAGAGTTTTCTTCCGTACCCCATATCTTCACGGTAACATCCGACTCGAAAACAAACTCCCTGCTTCCATCAAACTACAGGATAGGACAGAAGTTCTCCTTCACGCGAGGATGTCTATCCCGAGCACACCACCCATAGTTGAATATTTGGAATGGAAAGGCCCTATTTTTCTTCCAAATAACCGCGGTAAATTCTTCGCTGTGCTGGCAGGTGAGACCGAAATTTATCCGTTTTTACCCGAAACAGATCAGTTTGAAATCAAACCGTCAGCGCGTCATCGAATTTTTCAACAACTGATTGACAGCAATTTTGCTGGTAGTGTATGGAGTCTGAGAAACCGTTCCCGCCACGCAAAATCAAAGACTTACAAAGATATTTCTGAATAACGGATAACCTGATATGGCAGATACAAAGGAAGAACTCCGAATTGGCGGGGAGGCAAAGGTTGTTTCGATGGATGTGTGGCAGATGCGTTCGATCTGGCAAGAGTTAAAGTATCGTGAGGGAGAGTAGAAAACGGAAGGACGAGGCTAACCTATGTTTTATCTGACTGCCATTTTCATCGTTTGTGTAATATTTCTTTCAACCCAGCTGACTGTAACGGCACAAAGCGTCAATATCCCCGAACCTGCCCCGCCACCGGCTGCCGTTCGCGAAACTTTTAACCTTGACCCGTTTTACGAACAGTGGATTGATGTAGAAGGATTGCCTGTTGTCGCATCATCGAAGGTGAACCCTTATGCCGTGAAAGAAGCAGCATGGCTCATTCGGCAGATGATTGGGCATCGTCAGGATGTGTTGCATGCACTCGCAAAAAATAACGTGCGTTTTGCTGTGATGGCGCATAACGAACTCACGACAGAGATTCCCGAACACAGCGATCTGCAACCCGATTACTATTGGGACCGACGGGCGCGCGGTTTGGGTTCCACGCCAGCAAGACCCGCTGTCAGTTGTGGTGAAGAGAACCTGCTTAATTATGAAGGCGATCCGTATTCGACTGAAAATATTCTGGTGCATGAGTTCGCACATGCGATTCACCAGATGGGATTAAATACGGTGGATCCAAGTTTCGACGACCGTCTTAAGGGACTATATGATACTGCGGTTGAAAAAGGGTTGTGGAAAGACACCTATGCCATTACGAACAGAGCAGAGTACTGGGCGGAAGGCACGCAGTCTTGGTTTGACACGAACCGAGCAAACGACGACCAACATAACCATGTTGACACCCGCGACAAGTTGAAAGAATACGACCCGGCACTCGCTGCGCTGCTCACCGAAGTCTTTGGCGATTTGGATTGGCGGTACACGCGGGCGGTAACCCGGACACATCTCGTACATCTCCAAGGGTTCAATTCTGAAAAGTCCCCAAAATTTGAATGGCCCGCCGAATTAATAGAATTGACGGAGTTCCACCAACAATTGAAAAATCCAGACAGCGATGGTGATGGCAAGTGGATAGACCTGAAGGCGTACGATCTAAGTCTGCTTCCAAATCTAAAATCCGAAGACGACGACACCGAAACCGCAATCATCTTCGTGAATGGTACGGAAACCGAGGTTGCCTACTATTGGGTGGATTATGAAGGTAATGAGAAATTCTACGGCAAGATTGCCCCAGATGCCTTCGTCAATCAACACACGTATGCCGGTCATATCTGGGTCATCAAAGATGTGAATGGACAAAACCTTGCTGTGTTCCGTGCCGAGGAAAAAACCGGACGTGTGCTTGTTGGTGCGGAGCCACCAACTAAGGAGAAATCGGAGTGAATGAGGTTATCCAAAAGGTTACGGCATTTATAATACGTGAGCGGAGTGGTGCCAAAGAGTTACTCGTATTTAAGCATCCAACTGCTGGTGTCCAAATCCCTGCAGGCACTGTTGAAAAGGGTGAAGACATTGAAACCGCTGTAAAGAGAGAAACTTATGAAGAAACAGGTTTGCAGCTTGTAGAAATCGAAAACTATCTGGGTTGTTTTGAGAATGAATTAAAAAATAACCAAAGAATAATCGCAGAGACAACACAGGTTTATATCGAACCCAACTTAACCGCAATTCCCTACAAGCGAAAGTTACTCAAAGGGCTTACAGTTGATTACCGTTCTACAC
>VXXH01000803.1 GCA_009835515.1 Candidatus Poribacteria bacterium | reverse complement strand
ATTATGCACCTTTTTTAATCGAATTCGCGTCACTATAGGGAAATAAATTGATAGGGTGCCTCTTTGAGGTATGCAGACCTATCCATTCACGAACACGGAAACGCTATTAGTTCCATTGATGAAATAGTCTTTTTGGAGATAAGAGACGATGAGAAATGATGATGTTGCCTTGATTCAACGTACCCTTGCCGGTGAAGAGAACGCTTTCGCAAGTTTGGTTAGAAAGTACCAACGGCAGGTCCACGCATTCGCGCGGCGGAAAATTGGGGATTTTCAGATCGCCGAAGATATTACGCAGGAAACTTTCCTACAGGTCTATCAGAAACTGGAAACCTTAGACGATCCGACGTTGTTCTCACAGTGGCTCTATACGATTGCGAATCATCTGTGTATCGCATGGTTCCGAAAAAATCAGTTACAGACCGAACCGCTCGAAGATGTCCGTATATTACGGATAGAGACCGAACCGTATTCCCGATATGTCGCATCGGAACACGCGAAAATAGCTGCTGAAGCCCAGCGCGATCTCGTCGCAAAACTCCTCGCAAAATTGAAAGAAAGTGATCGCAAGGTTATCACACTCCACTACTTTGAAGAGATGACATCTTCAGAAATAGGCGAATTCTTAGGCGTATCTGAAAACACCATTAAAAGCAGGATCCGCCGCGCGAGGCAGCACCTCAAGAAATACGAATCTATAATCCGAGAAGTGTTAGGCATCGCAGTTGGAGCGGAAGATCGCTACACCAAAGATTTGAACGGAGGTATTCGGATGAAGTTAACTTTTGATAGAGACAACCTTTTATCGTCCCTACAAGCACTACAGAGTATCGTGAGCCAGCGAAATAATACCGAGCCGATTCTCTCAAATGTTCTCATCCAAGCGGAGGGGAACACGATTGCGTGTATGGCAACGGATGCGGAAATCGGTATCAGAATGAAGGTTGACGGGACCGTCAAAGAAACGGGATCAATCCTCGTCTCTGCCGAAAAATTGGCGGATATTGTTAAAACGTGGCCCGCTGAGAAACTGATAAACTTTGCAACGACAACAGACGATCACGTCGAAATTACCTGTGGGGACAGTGTTCGTAAAATCGTTGGGTTTCCCGACAAAACGTTTCCACAATTCCCCGTTGTCGATACAGCAGCATTCACTATTGATGGAGAAACCCTGCGGTCTGTCCTCCACAAAACTGAATTTGCTGCGCCCACAAAGAAAGCCCGACAGACCTGCCTAAACGGGCTCTATTTTAACCTTCTTGAGGATAGAACCGAAGTCGTTGGAGCCGATGGTATACAACTTGCTCTCGCACACTGTGAACCGCTCAAGTTATCTGAGGACAAAGATGGGTTCATCGTCCCACTCAAAGCCGTCAAAGAAATTGAACGCGCCTTTGCCAACGCCCCAGAGATAAAGATTTCACTTATTGAAGACCAAATCCTCTTCGCGGATGCAGACACCACGCTGACGACCCGACTGGTGGACGCTAAATATCCAGAGTATGATAGGATCATTCCAGAATCTTTTGAGGGTCATGTCGTGGTGCCAAAAGCATCTATTATGGACACAACGCGTGAAATTTTTTCGCGTGCAAATCCGAAAAACGCTCTGGTCTGTTTAGAAATTGATCCGCAACAGATTCGGATATCGGCGAAGACCTCTGAGACAGACGAAATAGATGGAACGTTAGCAGCCGAGTCTGGCACTGGAAGCGTCCGTATGGGGCTGAATGCGCAGCTGCTCATAGAGACACTCTCACATATTGAAACGGAGTCTGTATCGCTGGCGTTCACGAATGCGATGAAACCTCTCGTTGTTAAACCGATTGGTGAGGAAGGACATATCTGCGTCCTCTGTACAATGCTCATGGATTCCTAAGCATCTCACTTTGAAAAGGAAATGAAAATGCTCAGCGAGATCGCATTACAGAAACGAGAACAAATGATTCGCGATGGCTTCTGTGTGATAAACAACATTCTCACAGATGAATTTTTGCAGGAACTCCGTGATGAATCGGAACGGCTGATCGCGGGAAACGTACAATTAGAAAAACAGATGTACCATGGACACTATATAAATGTCAGTAGTGATGAAAACGAACATATACATAGGTTGTTAGAGTGGCAGCCTTCACGGAAGGCATTAGAAGCAATCGGATTCGGAGATTTCACAGCACTCGGTGGTATCATCATCCTTACGAAGGATCCAGGAGCCCCACCGCTCTTCTGGCATCAAGACTGGTACCATTGGGATGATCCGATGAGTTGCACACCTTGGCCACAACAAATTTTTCTCAACTACTATCTTACCGACACAACTCTGGAAAACGGTTGTTTAAAGGTCATTCCCGGTACCCATCGCAAACGGGTTGATTTTCACGATATTCTTGTGCAAAAGGGTGAAATTTTAGACGACAGGTTTCAGTTTGCCGAGGAAGACTATCCGTTTATGTTTAATAACCATCCGGATCAGGTGGATGTCTGCGTTAGCGCAGGTTCATTGGTTTTGACAGACGCGAGACTTTTGCATGCAGCGCGAAAAAACTATACTGATGAACGCCGCACCCTACTTCTCGCATGGCACCGCCGACCAGACACTGTGCCGGATTATTGGGATGATGAGATTCCTGAACCTGTAACCAATCGTGACCATAACGCAGAATATCCGCAATCTAACATCCCTGGAAAATATTTAACTCGGTATTAAACCTGCGGAATCAATACAGCAAAAGTTTTTCAAGTCTGCAGATATACTCTGAAATCTACTATAATAGCAACGGGTAGCGTTTCGAGCGGACAAGATTATTGAAGGTGTTGAGAATGGAACAGGATTTAGGAAGTGGTAAAATTGCGGTCCGCTTGTTGGGTGCTCTCAAACCGTATTGGGGGTTAGCCTTGCTGTGCCTGCTCGTCTATGCGGGGTCCCGGGGGCTCTTCCTATTCACCCCGTGGGTGGAAGGCCAATTTCTGGATCGCGTCTTTGGTGAAAAAGATGCTGACTATCTATTTCTCCTTGTGGGCGTGTGGTTCGGGATTGCCATTACGACTTATCTGACAAGTCTTGGAACGGGATATTTTGTGTCTAAGATTACAGGGCAAACCCGCCGGGATATGCAACTGAAGGTCTATCAACATCTGCGCTTTCTGCCGTGCCGTTTCTACGATAACCACACAACGGGACAGATCATGGCTTACGTCAATACGGATACAGCGTCCGCCGCGGAAGGGATTTTGGCGAGCGGATGGATTGTCGCTGGCGGGATTGAATTTGTCATCACCCTGGCGGTCGTCTTCTGGGTGAATCCGTGGTTGGGTCTTTTTAGTATTCCGTTTACGCTCGCTGTGGTGTATCTGCCAGTTCTTTTCCGAAGACCTGTGCAAAACGCTTCAAAGCAGGTCTTACAGGAAAGAGAAAGTATTTCCTCCCGGCTTCAAGAGGGGATTGCGGGCTCGCGAGAGATTAAATCCCTCGGACATGAAATGCGAGACATGGGGCTCATCGGTGGTTCCTTAAACACCCTTGTCCGTGCAGAAGTCCGTCAAGCAGTTATCGGAGGACTGACAGCACTCGGTCCGCTGGCCTCTTGGTTGGGCAATCCGCTTTTCTTTCTCATCGGCGGGAAAATGGTGATCGATGGAGACATCAGTGTCGGTTTTTTTTGGATGGCAACCCGTTATTTGAATCTCCTCACCTTTCCACTCTATCGATGCCAAAATGAATATCAAAAACTCCTACGAGCCGGGGAAGGGGCAAAACGGGTGTTCGCTTTCCTTGAGGAAAACCCGACTGAAACCCAAGACGGTATCACGGGTATTAACTTGCAGGGGAAGGTCAGATTTGAAGATGTCACTTTCGGTTATAATGAGACGGAGCCTGTCTTAGAGAACGTTACCTTTGAGGTGCAGCCCGGCCAACTTGTTGCACTTGTGGGTCCAAGCGGTGCGGGGAAAAGCACACTCCTCAACCTCATTCCGCGTTTCTACGAACCCACCCAAGGATGTATCTATATTGATGCGCACGATATCTCGACACTCAACTTGCGTGTCTTGCGCTCCCAGATGGGCACAGTATTTCAAGACCCTTACCTCTTCTCAGGTTCAATTGAGGAAAACATCCGAATGGGGGCACGACACCCAGCGCGCGTGAGACAGGAAGATATTATTGCCGCTGCCACTGCCGCAAATGCCCACGGCTTTATCACACAACTCAAAGATGACTACGCCACGGAGATAGGCGAACGTGGTATCAGGCTCTCCGGCGGCGAACGCCAACGGATTGCTATCGCTCGTGTACTCATTCGGAATCCGAAACTTCTCCTTTTAGATGAAGCCACTTCCGCTCTGGACTCGGAGACAGAACGGGTCGTTACGGAAGCCTTAGAGCGGTTGATGAAGGGAAGGACTTCGTTTGTGATTGCACACCGATTGTCTACCGTGCTAAATGCCGATGTGATTCTTGCGATGGAAAACGGTAAAATTGTGGAAGCAGGTACGCATCAGGAGCTACTGACTCAAGATGGGCTTTATGCTCGGTTGTATCACTTACAATTCGCAGCATCCAACGATCCAAAACAGCAATAATTTATTTATTGTTGAGTAGGTCTAAACAAAATATGGAGAACTTTAATGACCTCTGAAGTCGCGTTACAAAAACGCGAGCAAATGATTCGCGATGGTTTTTGTGTCATCGACAACATTCTCACAGACGAATTTCTGTTGGAACTTCGAGACGAATCAGAACGACTTCTCGCTAACCACGTGCCACCAGACCACACCAGATACCATGGGCATCATCTACTTGTTGCAGGGAAAGACAATACGCTCGTTCAGAAACTATTAGAATGGCAACCCACTCTCAAAGCATTAGAAGAAATGGGGTTTGGCGATTTCACAGTCCCCGTAGGTATCACTATTCTGACGAAAGATCCAGGAGCACCGCCACTCTATTGGCATCAAGATTGGTACCATTGGAATGATCCAATTAGTTGCGCGCCTTGGCCGCAAGATATCTTTGTGAAGTATTATCTCACTGATACAACACCAGAAAACGGCTGTTTAAAGGTTATTCCGAGCACACATCGCAAGCGTATTGATTTGCACGACAAACTTCTCCATGCAAACAAACAAGGTAATGTTTTACAGCCAGGATCAGAAGGTAAAGAAAAATATTCTGTGATGTTCAGTGACCATCCCGATCAGATGGATGTTTGTGTGAAAGCAGGTTCATTAGTGATGCGAGACGCACGCCTTCTGCATTCGGCGCGAAAAAACCATACGCACAGAAGACGCACAATGCTTCTCGTATGGATTCGCCGTCCAAACACTATTCCAGACTATTGGAATGACGACATCCCTGAACCCATTTTGAATCGAGATGAAAACAAGGACTACCCCAGTACAACGATTCCTAATGAATTTTTAACTTAAATGATGTTCCTAACCCTGATACGCCAAGAACTTTTGACTCATCTGATGAGCGCGCGTTTTTTTGCTGCGGTTATCATTACACTCTTACTTGTTGTTGCCAATACATTTGTTTTGATTGGTGTGCATGAAGAGCGTCTCGCCGATTATAGTCAGAGAGAAGCAGTGAATCAAGAGGGCATCGCCACGACACCTACCTATTCGGTCTTAAAGTTGAAGGTTCAGCGTCCTCCCAATCCCCTGAGTCTCTTTAGTGCTGGCTTAGAAACGCTTTTTGGCAATGATATTTACATAGCGTTTGACAGTTTACCAACCCTCTCAAATCCCATAGTTGATGTTATACCAGCAGAAGAACAGTGGGTGTTTGGCAGCGTCCCGTCCCTCTCAAGCCCCGGGGCACCGCTCGGTTTAAATAACCCATATCTGCATCTCTTTTCACAGATAGATCTTGTCTTTATCTTCCAAGTTGTGTTGAGTCTACTCTCCCTGCTTTTTGCTTATGATGCCATTGCAGGAGATTGGGAAACCGGTACCTTGCGTTTGGTGCTCTCGCACCCCGTCGGGCGAGGGAAGGTCTTGCTTGCCAAATATATTGCGGCGATGGTTTGCCTATTGCTCCCGGTGTTGATAAGTCTGCTGCTTGCCCTGATTCAGTGTTCCTTCGCGCGTTCTGTGCAATTCAGTACGGATGATTTTCTGCGAATTGGCGGCATTGTTTTGACAACAATCGTCTACCTGTCGGTTTTCTACCTGATCGGTTTGCTCATTTCCACAACAACCCGCCGGGCTGCCACGTCTCTGATGCTCTGCATGTTCATATACGTAGTTTTGGTACTTGTCTATCCAAACTGGAGCCGCTTTGCCCTGAATCCAGTGGGCGACATGCGTGCAAAAAAAAGATCCGTTGATCAGCGGATAACACAACTTCGGGGAGAGGCAGATAGAGAACGAGATCGATTCTTGGTGAGTAGTCCGCTTAAGGGAGAGCCGCCGGTTTTTGGAAAAACCGAAGGGATTTCAGATCTCTTTAGTGGAGCCGGATATTTCCTCCTCGGGGACTTCCCACGAGTTAATCTTGAATTGAAAAATACAGCACACCCTTTAGTGCCACACTTCCGCCGTTATTATGCATTCGCCGCGCCACTGCAAATCCGGAGTGCCGAAAAAGTCGGTTTCGTCGGTCAGCAACTGGTGACGCAGACATCTGTCCGGCAAGCACAGTGGGATGAACGTCTCATGAAACTCAGTCCAGCGAGTCTCTACACGTTTGCTACCGCCGCATGGGCAGGCACCGATTTAGACGGCATGGTGGATTATATCCAAACAGCGCAGGCATACCGACGTACCCTCATTGACACCTTTCATGACAGAGATGCCTTCGCGAGTCTGCAGTGGTTTGCTCCGAATCAACAAAGTCCCATAGACTGGTCGATTTTGCCCGGCTTTCGTTTTGAGCGTGCAGATGTCGGCATTAACGCACAACGTGCCTTGCCCGCATTGCTGCTATTGTTATGCACCAATCTCGTTCTGTTCATGGCAACATTTTTGATTTTTATCAAAATCGAAGTGTAGAATAGTTATCAATTATCAATTTGCCTCGTAGTGAGAGTCGTCAGTTAAGAGATGTTTTGATTAAGTCAAACTCTCTTTTAACGGATAACCGATGACTGATAACTGAAAATTAACGGATGATTTCTTAACTGAAAACTGAGAACTGAGAACTAATAAAATGATTTGGCACATTGTCACACGCGAACTTTTAGACCATCTCACGAG
>VXXH01000375.1 GCA_009835515.1 Candidatus Poribacteria bacterium | reverse complement strand
GACCACGGCTGCATCATCCAACAACCGTGCGATATAGAAGTCGGCGCAGGCACATTTAACCCAGCAACCTTCCTACGATGCCTCGGTCCAGAGCCGTGGAACGTGGCTTACGTAGAACCCGTCCGTCGTCCCACCGATGGCAGATATGCAGAAAACCCTTTCCGGGTCGGTGCATATTACCAATATCAGGTGATCTTGAAGCCAGCACCTGAAAATGTGCTACCACTCTACCTTGAGAGCCTCTATAGTCTCGGTATCTCTCCCCGTAAAAATGACATCCGTTTTGTCGAAGACGACTGGGAATCACCGACGCTCGGTGCGTCCGGACTCGGTTGGGAAGTCTGGTGGAACGGCGCGGAAGTCACACAGTTCACCTACTTCCAGCAGATGGGCAGCATCGATCTCGACCCGATCTGCGCCGAGATTACCTATGGACTTGAACGCATCGCACTCTACTTGCAGGATGTAGACGATTTTTTTGACATCCGCTGGAATGAACACGTTAACTACGGGGATGTGCATCGCCAAAGCGAGGTGGAATACTCAACCTACAACTTTGAACAGGCAAATGTAGAGATGCTCTTTGACCTATTCAGCACCTACGAGAAAGAGACACACGCCTGTTTAGATGCGGGGTTAGTCCTACCCGCGACCGACCACGTTTTAAAATGCTCGCATACCTTCAACATGTTAGATGCTCGCGGTGTTATTAGCGTCACAGAACGGGTGAGTTATATCGAACGCGTGCGGCGACTCGCACAACGGATCGCACGCGCTTACGTCAAACAGCGCGAGGAGATGGAACATCCCCTCATGGGACGTTTCAGTACGGGAGCTGATACAGCGGATTCGCCCACTACGAAAAGCGAAACCGCTTCACAATCACCTCAAAAGACCGCTGATCTTTTATTTGAAATCGGTACGGAAGAGATACCCGCGAGTTATGTCCCACCTGCCCTTGCGCAGCTTCGTGAAATCGCAACCGAGTCCCTAACGAACCACAGAATCCCGTTCGGTGAAATCGAAACATTTGGCACACCGCGCCGTATCACGCTCAGCATCAAAGACGTGAAAACGCTTCAAGAAAGCGAAGAGACAGAAGTCGTGGGCCCCCCGAAACGGATCGCCTACGATGAAAACGGTGAACCGACAAAAGCAGCGATCGGCTTCGCAAAGACCCAAGGCGTTGAACTCTCAGCACTCCGCATTGTCGAAACCGAGCGCGGAGAATACATCGCCGCCTCAAAACTCGAAAAAGGCGTTGCAGTGCAAGAGGTATTGCAGACGCTCCTACCTGAATGGATAGAGGCGCTCCGTTTTCCAAAAACCATGCATTGGGAAACAGGTGGGAGCGGAGCTTACCCCCCTGAAAAGGGGGGCAGGGGGGTTACGCGCTTCGCACGCCCGATTCGTTGGCTGGTCGCACTGTTAGGCGATGAGGTCATCAACTGTACCTACGGTGCCGCACACGCAGGACGCGTAACCTATGGACACCGTTCCCTGCACCCTGACCCAATAACCTTGACATCGGCGAACTTAGCGACATACATAGAGGCACTGCGTGCGGTGGATGTGGTTGTCTGTCCCAACGAGCGACGCGAGACAATCAAAAAACAGGTAACATCCATTTTAAAAACAGAGGATAATCTCCCGAAACTTGATGACGAACTGCTGGATACGGTGAACTACCTCGTAGAGAACCCACAACCTATCGTCGGCAATTTCAGTGAATCGCATCTGGAGCTACCGCCTGAAGTGCTGATTACCGCGATGAAGAAACACCAACGCTATTTTCCGATGTGGAAAAGCGCATCAGAACTGGCGGCGAAATTTATTACCATCTCCAACGGAACAGACGGCAACTTTGAGGGTGTTCAGCACGGCAACGAACGCGTCCTCCGCGCAAGGCTCAACGATGCCGAATTCTTCTACAAGGAAGACCAGAAAACCAGCCTCGCCGATAAAGTCGAACGTCTGGGGGCGGTTGTCTTTCACGCCAAACTCGGATCACTCTTGGATAAAGCGGAACGGCTTAAAGCGTTAGTTAAACGCATCGGGGCGGAACTACAGGTATCAGAAAAGATAATCGCGCATACAGAACGTGCAGCCTGGCTCTGTAAGGCAGATTTAACGACGCAAATGGTCATCGAATTTCCAACCTTACAGGGTATCACTGGCAGATATTACGCACAAAATTCTGGGGAACCTGAACCTGTTGCCACTGCTATTGCTGAGCATTATCAACCGCTCGGTGCGGAGACACCGCTCCCCGAAACCGAAGTTGGCGCGCTTCTCGCCATCGCTGACAAGCTTGACACCATCGTCGGATACTTCGGGATAGAAGAACGTCCCACAGGTTCGCAAGACCCGTACTCCCTACGACGACACGCACTCGGTACAATCCGTATCCTGCAAGACCGACAGTTACCGCTCTCTTTGGATGCTGTTGTAGAAAAGGCAATTGCGCTCTACACGGTGCCGTTAGCCGATGATACACAAACCAGCGTTCTCAGTTTTATCAAAGAACGCCTACGCGTCATCTTGCAAAACCAGCAACACGCACCTGATCTCGCCGATGCGGTCTTGGCTGTCGGTGATGTCAACATCATTGATATTCACAAACGCGCCAGCGCGCTTGCCGAATTTCGCTTGACATCAAACTTTGAGGACGTGTATAATGCCCTCAATCGAGTCCTGAGAATTTTACCGCCGAGCGCACCGGAGACCGTAGACACGACACTGCTGCAAGACGACGCGGAAAAGCAACTCTTTGACCGTATCACTGCGGCAGCACCCGACTTCAAACAGAGCATTCGGGAACGCGACTACACTAAACTTTTAGCACAACTTGCGACTTTACAACCCGTAATTGACTGCTTCTTTGATGATGTTCTGGTTATGGCGGAGGAACCGGCACTCCGCGCGAACCGATTGGCGTTGTTGAACCAAATCGGACCGAACATCTATGCCATCGCAGACTTGACGAAAATAGTTGTCAGTCGTCAGGCCCCAGTTATCGGTTAAGAGGTTTCATTACAACACACCCCTTTTCCTGGCGTACTCCAAGTGTGGGTGATTTGTTACAAACGTGCCTCTTTAACTGACAACCGATAACCGATAACTGATAACTATAGGAGAAAGATATGAAACGACAGCGAATTTGTAATATATTGAGAATCGGTATCCATCTCCCACTCATTGCTGCTATTGTCCTTCTAATTGCGTGTGGTGAGAAAGAGAATAGGGATATTATTGAGGCGCGCGCCGCTATCGTCCGCGGAGATTATACCGCTGCACAGGCGGCAGTCGAAAAAACAGATTCCGGGAACGAGGAGGCACGACATTTAAAAGCCTTCCTACAGAACCGAACACGCACTGAGGCAGGGGCTTGGCACCAAGCGATTGTCCAAGCGAATGCTTATCTTGAAACACTCGCCGCCGACATCCTCGCGATCTCAGTGTTGGAAGACCCGGACTCCGACGATCTCGACCAACAGGAACGGCTCATCCGCGCTCAGAACTCTATCTCTGGACTCTTCGCCGTGTCGCTTGCGGAGGCAGTCGAGAATCGGGCAGAATTGCTAACCGAACTTGTCGCTCACCCAGATGCTGCTGTCGTCCAAGCACTTTTAGCAGCGGAGAAATGTTATCAGCCGAACGCACGTGCAGCTGTCGCGCAACTTGTGGAGAAATTGGGAAGCGGGAATACGGTTATTGAATTGCTGCAGCAAGCAATACGCCACAAGGACTCCGCTATACAAAAAGAGGCTGTCCGCTTTCTTGGCGCGATGCAGAAACCCGAACTCATTCTAACCTTTGAAGACGCGCTGATGGAAACAGTGAATACACCAGAAGTCGCGTATAGGGCGATTGTCGCCCTTGAACGATTGGCAAGTTCAGGCGCAGCCGACGGTGTCGCTATTGTGCCAGGGCTTCAACTCGCACTTAAAAATAATAGTGCGCAGGTCAGAATGCACGCCGCAAAATTACTCGGTAGCATCCAAGACGAGACCGCTATCCCCGACCTGGTCCGACTGATCGCAGATCCGAACAATTACGTCAAAGATACAGCCATAAATGCGCTCAATCGTATAGGAGATCCCGCAATTGCACCTCTCCTTGAGGTTTTAGCAACGAAAGCGCGAAACCTGATTCCCGATGAGGATACCGGTTTCACCGCGGACTATCAATACATCGCAAGTGCTTACATTGACGATCTGTGGATGAAAAAATACCGAATCGGTACACAAGCCGCCGCAATCCAAACGCTCGGACTCCTCAAAGCGGAAGCCGCTGTCCAACCGCTAATAAAAGAGTTAGCGAACGAGGAATTACAGGGTAATGCCTTGGCAGCACTCGTTGAAATGCGCGGTGTTGCTGTCCCGCCTATGCTTGACGCGCTCAAAAACGGCACAAATGAAATCCGGATAAGGATCGCAGAAGCACTCGGAACAATCGGGGACCGGCGCGCAATAACCCCGCTTATTGACGCATTAAATAACGACCCACATAAAGAAGTAAAAGCATTGGCAGCAATAGGACTCGGCGATATGCGGGCGCGTCGCGCGGTTCCGGCACTTACGGCGGCACTCTCCTACGACGATACCACTGCCACTAACGCTGCGGAGGCTCTCGGGAAAATCGGAGTAACGACAGAAGAATCCGTCCAAAAATTGATCATCATGGCAATGGATAAGCAGATGCGGGAAACCCTCCGGCTTGCGGCTATCGCTGCGCTCTGGCAACTCAAACCTGAGAAAGCCACACAACCCATGCTGCTTCTCATGTTCAGCGATGAAACCAGCCCAATCATACGTGCCAACGCTGTCAAGGTCCTGAGCCGTATCAAGGCACCCGAAACTACGCCTGTGTTGCTTTGGGTACTGTCTACACAATTCGACGAAATCTCGGACTTTCAACGGCACATGAAACGAGCGTATAAAACCCTTGACGCGCTCCGAACACAGGTCGAATCCTTCCAGATTGAGTGGACAGTCGATTACCCGCGCGCAAACTATCGGACATGGGGTGAACTCAAACCGATACCGAGCCTCGTGCGGAGTGAAGTCGCTCACGCACTCGGTATTATTAAAGGGGGTACCGTCGTAGAACCGCTCGTTCGTGCACTTGAGGATGATGGACGGGCAACAGTACGCCAAAGCGCAGCGTGGGCGCTCGGTGAAATCAAGGGAGATGTCGCAACAACGGCTCTTATCACTGCATTGAAAAAAGATAAACAAGGGGTCGTTCGACAAGAAGCAGCCATCGGTCTCGGGAAAATAAAAGGGCAGCGGGTCATTGATCCGTTGTTAGACGCACTAAGAGGCGATAAATACGAAACGACTCGATTCCAAGCCGCAGTGGCACTCCGAGAAATTCAGGCATCGGATAAGGGACTTGTTGATATTTTGAAGAAAGGTTTGGGGAGTTTTGATGACGGATACGAAGTCCAATCCGTTCAAGATCAGGTCATCGGTGCATTAATCAAAGACGGAAACATCCCGACAGCCGAATTTGCACTCAATGCGCTGAAATCTACAGATGATGAGTGGACGCGCTGGGCATTCGTCCACATTCTTGGAGCGACTGCGAAAAAAGTTGCTGCCGACGCGATGCTTGAGGAACTCAAACATCCGAGTTATGTTGTCCGGAAACGGGCGGCAAACTCGCTCGGTGGCTTTAAAGAACGCCGTCTTGTTGAACCGCTCATTGCTGTACTCGAAAACACTGATGAGATGAAATCTATCCGGGCATCTGCAATCGTCTCACTCGGTGCACTCAAAGATGAACGCGCTGCCGAACCACTTCTAACGGCACTCTCCGATGAAAATGCCGAGATCCGATTGCAAGCCGCCGCCGCTTTAGGAACCCTCAGAGATGCAAAAGCGGTTGCCAAACTCAGCGCAATGGTCGAAAACCCGCTGGAACCCGACAACGTTCGTGCCGTCGCTGTAACCGCACTCGGTAATATCGGTGATAAATCGGTTGAAGATGTTTTGATTCGGGCACTCGACATCCGGGTCGGAGACATTGCCAACAACGCAATAATCGCACTCGGCAAACTCGAAAGTGAAACGGCAATTCCAAGACTGATCGCTATTCTTGAAGATAAACGGATACCGTTGAACGCCGGGACAGCAGTCTTAGCGAATGCTTCCGCTCGGACAAAAGCCGCACGCGCACTCGGCACAATCGGTGGGTCCCGCGCAGCCGAAGCCATCGGTAGACAGCTCATTGACGATACGGAATATATCGTCGCACTTGAGGATGCAGGAAACAGACGAAACCTCGGACTTGATGATCGGAGGCGCAACTGGAGTTGGCGGATTTTTGTTATTGCTGCCAAGAAACTGGATCTCCCTGCTTTCGTGGCATCGAGGATGGCGGAACGCGCCGCGGATAAATGGGAAAGCAACCCCGTCAGAAATGCCGCGATGGTTGCCTTAGGACGTTGCAAAACGGCGGAGGCAGCACTGGATGTATCCGATCTCAGAGCGCGGTTATCCGATCCAGATGTGGACATCCGAAAACCCACAGCACTCGCTGTCGGGGAAGCCGGACTTTCGGAATTTATACCAGACCTTGTGCAGATGATGAAGGGCGAAACCGAATCCGATAAGGATACCCGCCGAGCCGCGACGCAAGGACTCAGGGAATTGGCGGACCCCTCAACGACCGACGCACTCATTGAAGTCATGAACAACGACGATAATCACGTGGAAATCCGACGCGATGCTTCGCGCGCATTGGGAGACATCGGATCCGACAAAGCCGTAACGGCACTGGTGGATAAACTCAGTGCCTTACATGAAGCGCAAATTACGAGAGGATTCCGACTTGATGTCATCAAGGCACTCGGCGACGCGAAAAACACAAACGCTGTGTCACTGCTTGAAACGATTCTCCAAGATCAGGACGCAGAGATCCATTTCCAAGCAGCCGCAGCACTCTTTGAAATCACAGGTGAAGGCTACGGCTATAACCGCCTATGAACAGTTATCAGTTATCGGTTTGCCTCGCAGTGAGAGTTATCAGAAGAATAGTTGTCAGCTGTCAGTGCGGTTTTCTACGAAAACCTTTCAGCTGTTAGAAAGAGGCTTAGGATTACTAAAACCTCTTGTAACTGACAACTGACAACTGATAACTAATAACTACTAAAAAGGAGATTTTTTATGGCTTTTTTTGAATTACGGCAGTACAGAAC
>VXXH01000322.1 GCA_009835515.1 Candidatus Poribacteria bacterium | reverse complement strand
GTTAAACTCGTATATCATCAAG
This sequence comes from Candidatus Poribacteria bacterium, assembly GCA_009835515.1. Classification (GTDB taxonomy): domain Bacteria; phylum Poribacteria; class WGA-4E; order WGA-4E; family WGA-3G; genus WGA-3G. The sequence continues at coordinate 7,209 of VXXH01000322.1, read as the reverse complement.
GGAGGAAAGCAGATGAAACCTATATTTTGGATCACTATCATTGGCGGTTTGTGTATAGCAACGTTTCCGCTTTCTGCTGATCTATTGGATGATGCTGTTGGCATTTGGCTTTTTGATGAAGGCAAAGGCGGCATCGCTGCAGATACGTCAGGCAATGGAAACGACGGCGCGATCAGCGGCGCGAAGTGGGCAGAAGGCAAATTCGGTGGCGCATTAGAATTTGAACCTCCACATGTTGTAACCGTTGAACCTGCTGATAGCCTCAATTTCAAAGATCAGATGAGCATTGCAACTTGGGTCTACATGAATAAGGGCGTTTCCGATACTGCCATTCGACGGAACGGTTCTTATCTATTGGAGGTTCAATCGGCAGGCGAAAGGGTGCCAGGTGGATATGTGTTCGGCATCTGGTCAGGCGGTGGGTTTACCGGCGGCGTGTGGGGAACTTCCGTCATTGAACCTGAAAAATGGTATCACATCGTCGGGCTTTACAACGGAAATGAGATGCAACTTTATGTAGATGGCACGCTTGAAGCTGCTGTCAAACAGGACGGTGATGTAGATCACGCAGGCGAGCTGCTTTTTGGAACCTTCGGCGGTGAAAAATTCATCGGTAGACTGGACGAGGTTATTTTCTTTGACCGCGGCATCACAGAGGCAGAGATCACAGAACTCATGAAAGGTGTGGAAGCGGTCCTACCCGTTTCCCCAAACGGGTTACTCACAACAACGTGGGGACAACTCAAGAATCGTTGAGGCAATTGACATACCTGCTTGCAAGTGTTATCATATAAGAAATCGGAAATTGTTAAATATTCTTTTGCGGAGGACATCATGGCAGACACGCAACTGGATCAACCAACACTTACACCGCGCGCCTCACAGCAACGCCTTTTAACGGCTGATGACTTGGCGAGACAGCCTGATGATTCTCGGTATGAGCTCGTAGAAGGAGTACTCCGCAAAATGCCGCCTGCTGGATTTGAACACGGTATCTGTGCAGCTGAGATTGGCAGCAGACTTAACGTGCATGTTAGAACACACCAATTAGGTTATGTTTGCGGTGCTGAAACAGGTTTTAAAATTGCCCAAAATCCTGATACAGTTCGGGCACCAGATGCCGCCTTTGTTCGACAGGCATCAATTGAACGTCAGGGTATCGTCAAAGGTTATTGGGAAGGGGCTCCCGATCTGGCTATTGAAGTCATCTCCCCTGGTGATACCTATGCTGAGGTTGCTGAGAAAGTAGAAGAGTGGTTAGCTGCAGGTTGCACAATGGTGTGGGTTATCAATCCACGGCGGGAAACAGTGGAGGTTTATCGCTCCAATGAAGATTTTATCGTTTTGCGTGGAACCGATACGCTTGAGGGTGCTGATGTTGTTGAAGGATTCCAATGTCAGGTTCAAGACATCTTTGCCTAACTGATAGGGAGGCATCCCGGACACACCCAGCACTTACAACAGGAGAAAGAACATTACAATGACGCGATGGCAACCAAACGCTGAACAGAAGGCACACTATGAGACCGAAGGCTACTTTATCCTTCGCAATATTATACCCAAAGAGTTGGCTGCGGAACTCCGCGGCGTGATCCGCAACCACATCATGCAACCGGATCCCGGACAAGTCGTTGATATGGATCCGATGGACCCGATGAACGATTCACCACAAGGACGTATCGCACGCTATCGTAAACTCAACAACTTCTGCGTACAAGCACCACTGATATGGCATAACATACATGCCGCCCCCGAAATACTCAACATCGCACGCTATTTCCTCGGTGACGACATCATTATGAAGTTCAATAGCTGCTTCCTCAAGCCGCCCCTCACTGGCAGCGCAACACCGTGGCACCAAGACAATGGACTCTGGCGCGACGGTGAAACGGAGCCTTTCAACTTCTGGACACCCCTTGAACCCGCAACCCGGGAAAATGGATGCATGCAGTTTATCCCCGGTAGCCACAAAACCGAGATCATTGAACACGTCTTGTATCACGATAGTATACACGGTGAACTGCCACGCGAAGCCGTTCAGGAGATGATCGAAAAGTACGGTGTACACCATATTGAGTTAGGGACCGGTGATGTCGTCATCTGGCACAGCAGTCTTTGGCACTATAGCCCACCAAACAAAACTGAGCAGAGCCGTATTGCTGTCGCAGGAGTCTATACAAATCCAGAAATCGTCAAGACAAGCAAACGCTTTTGGCACAACTTCCGTTGGGTGATGAAGGATGGTACGGTCTGCACACAATTCCCGCCAGAAACCGTCGAGATGGAAATCGAAAACCCTCAGAAACCGAAGCCGTTTCCACCTGCTGAAGACTACTAACCTATGGCATTGAAGAAGCCAAATATCGTTGTCTATCTCTCCGATGACCACGGCTCGGAATACCTCGGTAATTTAGCGTTCACGGCGGAGACGCGTCCGATTCTCGAAAAAATGCGCGCCGACCTCCGCCGCTGGATGCAATCACAAAACGACGATGGGAGACATGAAACATGCAATCCAAATTGATAATAAATTATCTCATAAACCTGAAACAGCAAACCCCGTTTACGAGCACTTTTAGTTTAGTGAACCTTTCAATCCTATTAGTTGCTGTCATCTTCTTCGGGCCAGCGTGTGACAATACCGAACAGACTTTACAAGAGATCGTTGCTATGGGGGAGACAGTCGAGCAACTTCCCTTGGGCGAGGGACTCGCTATTGGGGCAACGGCACCCGAGTTCTCGTTGCCGGATGCAGATGGAAGTATACATAGTCTCTCAAATTATAATCGACAAAAGTTAGTCGTCGTCTTCTATCGGATGGGGACGTGAGGTTTCTGTCAAGGGCAACTCGGTGAGTTGCAAACAGGTTATGAGGACATTAAAGCACAAGATGCCGAAATAATCGCGATTAGTGCCGATTCACAGGCTCTTACAGGTTTAACAAAGCAGAGTCTCAACATAACTTATCTCTTACTCTCCGATGAGAATAGAGAAGCGATTGATGCCTATAATGTTATTGACACGGGGAACACGCGTATCGCGCGTCCAGCAACCTATATTATTGACCAAGACGGGCGGATCGTATGGAAGTTCCTTGATGCCAAATTTGACACTCGCGTCAGTTCCGATCAGATTCTGACTGAACTAAAGAAATTAAAGTCCCCCTGATAAGGGGGATTTAGGGGGCTAAAAATGATTGATGTCTGTTTTTTTGCTGACGAAGTATCTAAAACTGATTTTGAGGAAGCCATTAAACTCGGGGTTGAAGCCGGTGCCAACACCGTTGAGATACGGGGCGGTGTTTGGGGCAAACACGTAACCGAAATTGATGATGACGATGTTCAACGCGCTCAAGATGTACTGAGTGCCTATAATGTTCGCGTCGCCAGTATCGGGTCGCCGTTTGGCAAATGCGCAATTGATGACCCGCAGGAGTATGATCAACACCGAAAACACTTCGACCGGATGGTGACACTCGCACACGCATTTGATACCCAAGTTATTCGTGGGTTTACCTTTTGGAATCCGAATCGTCGGACGAAAGGCGCACCCCGTCCAGATATTAACGACTATATGGAACGTATTGTCGAGAAACTCTCGCTGGTTGTTCCAGTCGCAGAGAATGGGAACGTTACGCTCTGCTTTGAAAACGAAAGCGCATGCCTCGCGGGTAGTTGTGAAGAGACACGGGCCGTCATTGACGCACTCGGAAATAGCCCCGCCCTTACCTCTTGTTGGGATGTCAATAACGGGTTACACTGTGGCGAGAATCCGTTCCCAGACGGGTACGCTCATATTAAGGGACTCGTCCGACATCTGCATATCAAACCGAATCCTGAGAAGAATCTTGATCCTATCGGCGACACAGAATTGCGCTATGCCCAGATACTCGAAACGCTTGTTGCTGATGGGTTTACCGGCGCAGCGAGCATTGAACATTGGGGACAACCAGAGGATATGTTAAACGGTATCCGGCAACTCTGTGCTGTCATTAGGGCTATGTAACCGCTACAAGTGAAGGAGATACTATGCAACTGAAACCAGATGCGCCACAATTGACGTGGCAGGGGGTTGTTTCCCTGCAGAAAACTGAAGACTGGGTGATGCCGTGGCGCACACCGCATCCAGCGCATGTCCTATTCCCGGAACCGTTACTTGAACGTTCAGCGATGCCCGCCGGTGTTCGCATCAGTTTTCGGAGCAATACAACACGGGTTGCGGGCAATATCGTACCGCAGAACGAAAGCGGGATGCTTGATCTCTGTTGCGATGGGGAATTAATAGATTCAATCGACCTAAAACAAAAGGACAGTTTCGCCTTTGAAAACTTATCTGATGAAGAGAAATTAATTGAATTGTGGCTGCCCCAGTTCGGAAGGTTTCAACTCCGCAGCTTAGCGATAGACGACAGGGCAACACTGGATCCGTTCACGAATACCCGCCCGCGCTGGATTACCTATGGGAGTTCTATCACGCAGTGTCGGACGGCGGCATCGCCAACACAAACATGGCCAGGGATTGTCGCGCGTGAACACGGACTGAATTTAACCTGCCTCGGTTACGGCGGGCAATGCCATCTCGATGCAATGGTGGCGCGGATGATTCGTGATTTACCGGCTGATTATATCTCAATGTGTCTCGGTATTAACATCCAAGGCGCATCCAGTTTAGGACCGCGGGCGTTCCGTCCGGCAATTATTGGGGCTGTCCAGATTGTCCGAGAGAAGCATCCAGATATACCCATCGTCCTGATGTCGCCTATTTGTTGCCCACCGAGGGAGGAAAATCCAAACACTGTAGGATTTCATCTCAAAGGAATGCGGGAAGAGGTACAAGCCGCTGCCGAAGTACTTCAAGCACACGGTGATAAACAGGTCTATTATGTTGATGGGTTAAGTGTCTTTGGTGCTGACTATGTCCATTTGCTTCCAGATAACCTACATCCCGATGCGGAAGGTTACCGAGTCATGGGTAAGAATTTTACAAGTGTAGTCGCCGAAAAATTTTTCGTATAAATAACGTAAGTTGTGACCTTTTTATACACCAGAGGTGTCAGTTTAGGTTTCGTAGGTTGGGTTGAACGGCATTGAAAGGGCGGATGTCAGTGTTCCAAACACACCCCAAATCCAAGAAGTTACCCTATACACTCAAGAACATAGTGAAACCCAACTTCATACCGTCAGAGTTGTGGCACTTCACAACAAAAGCGTTGGGTTTCACTCGGTCTCTGGTCGATGTGGTGTGTCAGGAGAAAAGTTCATTTTTCTATGATTTTTACGGTTTTGCTGGAATCCGTTCAACCCAACCTACGATGCCATGATACAGTTTTTTCTTAAATTAACGGCTATGGGTAGGCACAAGACCTACCCCTACAGATTATCGGGTTTTTAGTTTCGCCCAAGTAGTCGCTAATTTTCCATTTGACGAGACATCCAACGCAGCCTCCCAGCCGTTTTCCATGAGGAGTTGAATGTCTTCCTCCGCTAATGCTACCCCTTTTTTTGAGATAAAAACCTCGTCTAACCCACCGATGAGGTTCTCACTGCCCCATCCACCAAATTTTAGGGCAGCAGGATTATCCATCGTCGCACCAACGTTTCTCTCTGTCTCCTTTTTCCCGTTAACGTATAGCGAGATAACCCCTTTCTCGCGAACAGCGACGGTGTGATGCCAGCCCTTTCCAACAATATCAGTTTCACCATCGTCAATGTGTTGACCGCCACCCTCGAAAATAAAATAGCCTGTGTCTCTGTCGATACTTGAACTCATCGCCCAAAAACCGGCACCGCCGTTCCGCTTGATGACGACATACGCGTCTTTGTTTTCTGAGTTCATCCAACACCCAACCGTAAAATCGTCGTCTTCAAAGTTGAAGAGGTCATTGTGCTCAATGGTAACAAACTTCGGAGTTCCATCGAATTCCAGTGCTTTACCGAACTTTCCATCTATCCATTTGGGGCCGTCAAATTCCCCATCGTTTCCATTCTCAGTAAAGTCACCAACAGTTTTTCCTTTACCCGCATCAAAGAGCCACACACCCGCAAAATCGTCAAGATTAATTTCAGCAGTGCCGAACGAGACAATGATAAAACTGAGGCAGATACTACAAAATATCGCGAATCCACGGAATTTCATCTTTATCCTCCTACTTCTACAGCACCTCCTGTTTCTGCGGAGGCGTATATAGCATCGGTTATTCTTTGAACAACAAGCGCATTTTCCAAGCTCGTCAAAGGTTGCCTGTTTTCGCGGATACCGGCTGCAAAATCAGACAACGGGTTGCTGTGTGGTGATGCCGGTGCCGCTCCTAATTCTGAGAGCGATGTTGACGCTACGCCGTCTTCTGTCGTTGTACGATTATAAGTAACACTTTCCGGTTTTCCATCACCCATAGTCAGCTTAAGAGAACCCTCCGTGCCGATAATTTCCCAACCTTGATGCGTGTGCATCGTCATAAACTCACCGCGTTCCACGCTGAGCACAATCCCATCCTCACATCGAATGAGCGCAGTATAATGTGTTTCAGCATCGGAGCCAGGGGTAATATGCGATTGGAACACTTCTGGCACCGTCCATGTCTGTGCAAATACGGTCTGTGGCTTGAGCTGCCACCCTGTAATTCCGAGCAGATAGTCGAGGTCGTAACAACCCCAGTTAACAAGAATACCGCCACCGTTGAGAGCCTTCGTCAGCCGCCAAGCTGGGCGCGGTGTGTCCGGTTCTTTCCCCGCACCTCTAATCGCGCGGCAGTGGACACTCCGGAGTTCGCCCAAACCACCTGTCGTGATGAGTTGCGTCGCAAGTCGGGCAGCTGCACTGAAACGGTTCCGCGAGGAACAACACCCCGAGATTAAGTCGCCACGCGCAACGATAAGCTGTTCAACCTCAGCAGCGTTCATCGCAATCGGTTTTTCTATCAGAACATGCTTACCTTTCTCAAATGCGCGCAAAGCGACTTCTGTCCGGTATTGCGTCGGAAACGCAAGTACCACCGCCTCGACTTCATCGTCGTTCAGTAGTTCGATGTCGTTGCTATACATTTTCGGTGGGTTGAAGCGTTTCGCAGCACGGGTTCTGTTTTCCTCTATCATATCCGCCGCAGCAACTAATTCAATGTGTGATGCCTCCGATGCGATACCGAGATGTCTGCTCCCGATGACACCACATCCGATTACACCTACTTTTACGGGTTCCATAATATAATTAAAG
>VXXH01000457.1 GCA_009835515.1 Candidatus Poribacteria bacterium | reverse complement strand
TTTCTATTGCATCTATTTGCACAAGATGCTAAATTAGGTTGAGATTTAAAAATAAAGGAGAACTATTGAATGCATCGAAATCTCTTAATCTTTTGTGTCGTGGTGCTGTTTGTCGGTGCCATTATTGCGTTGAGCATCCGTTCTGTTGAAAGCCAGGGTGATATGGTCCAGCGTGGCAAATATCTCGTAGAAGCGGTTGCTGCGTGCGGATATTGTCATACGCCGCGTGTGGGTGCCGACTATGACATGGATATGTACCTCGCTGGACACCCGGCTGGGCAGCCTTCTCCACGTTATAATTTCCGTATGATCCGAGAAGGCATTTTTATTGTAACTGCGCCCCAGTTATCAGCCTTCTCAGGGGCGTTTGGAACCAGTTTCGCCTCAAACCTGACGCCTGACAAAGAGACTGGATTAGGTGAATGGACAGAGGAGATGTTCATCGGAGCGATGCGGACTGGGCACCATCAAGGTGTGGAAAGCAACCGGAAGATCTTCCCGCCGATGCCGACGAAGCACTACGCGCAGATGAACGATGAAGATTTGAAAGCAATTTGGGCATACCTTCGGACGGTTAAGCCGGTCAAAAACGAGGTTAATCCTGCCTTAGATCATCAAGGTAAACCAAAATAATTGAAAAGGAGAAAGTTGGTTGATGCTTGTCACGGAATGTTCGCGTTTTAATCTTTTTTGGTCAACGACGTAACTGATAACTGACAACTGATAACTGACAACTATTATGGCATCAGGAAAAAAACAGGTTCGCATCTGCGTCGTCGGTATGGGTATCGGTAAACCCAACGGCGCGGCACTCGCCAGAAACCCACGTGGCAATGTTGTCGCGCTCTGCGATCTACTTGAAGACCGGATGAAAGCCTTCGCTAAGGACTTACCCGGCAAAGTCAAATTCTACACAGATTACAAAGAGATGTGCAAAGCCGATGATATCGACGCAGTCTTCGTCGGCACGCCGAATCAGTGGCATGTCCCGATCGCGTTGGAAGCAGTACGGAACGGTAAGCACGTCATGGTAACGAAACCGCTCGCGGATTCTGAGGAAGCGGCGCAAAAATTGGTCGCAGCAGCGGAAGCAGCGGGTGTCGTCAATATGATGTCGCTCTCCACGCGTTTTGGGAAAGAGTGTCAATACCTCGGCAATCTTGCTCGCGATAATTATTTCGGAGAACTCTATTACGCCCGGGCACGGAGCGTGCGTAGGAGCGGTATCCCCGCGTGGAACCTCGGTTTCATCCAGAAAGGCGGCGGCGCATTTCGCGATATGGGGGTCCATGTGCTTGACTCGGCGTGGTGGATTCTTGGATTACCAAAGCCAATTGCGGTACTCGGTGCTGCTGGCGCGAAGTTCGGACCTCGGGGACTCGGTTATTGGAAGGGGACAAAGGCACCTAAAGAGATCTACGAGAAATATGATTCCGATGATTACGCGGGTGGCTTTATTACTTTTGAAGGCGGTGTCGGCTTGCAGGTGGAAAGTTTCTGGGCATCACACCAACCTGATGAATTTCAGATTGAGCTCTTCGGTACAGAGGCGGGTGCAACTATGAGCCCCTTGCGACTTTATCGCACCGATAAAAAAGGTGAATTTGAGGACATAGATGGGAAGCCTCCAAAGAGTCAGTATGGGTCAACGTGGGATGCTATCGCTGGTCACTTTATCGAATGTATCTTAGATGACCTAACCTGTAAGGCACCGCTCCGTCATGGGCTTGTTGTTCAGCAGATGATGGAAGGGCTGCTCGCAAGTGCTGAGACGGGACGCGAAGTTCATATTGAGGCTTAAAAAAATGACCTTTGATATAACAACCCTGCGCAACGATTTCGTGCAGACCGGTTTTGCTATCGCATCTAATCTATTTACGCGAGACGAAGCTCAACGGCTTAAATCAGAATGTATTGACATTCTGGAAGCCGTTAAAGCAGAGACTGGGGCAGTCGCTGGGCACGGGGTTTATGTGGGTTTAGCTGCGCGGAGTCCCGTTTTTCAAACCGCAGTCGGTGATGCCCGTTTACTTGATATTTTGGAAGGCATTCTTGCGCCGGATGTCGAGTTTCTCAGCGACAAGATGGTCTTCAAAAGTGAGTCAACGACGTTCGCAAGTCCTTGGCACCAAGATTGGTCCTATTGGTACGGTGCCCACAAAGTCTCGATCTGGGTGGCACTTGACGACGCGACCGTTGAGAACGGATGTCTCAAGCTATTTCCGGGTTCCCACAAATCCGCGATTGTCCACGACGGTGATGCCAGTGACGGACATGGGTTCGGGAACCGGCTGCGTCCGGGTGCAGTTGACGAGAACCTTGCTGTCACAGCGGAGGTCGAAGCAGGCGGTGCCGTCTTTTTTCACGATCTGACGCTCCATTCCAGTCATCCGAACATTTCTGGTGAAGAACGCTGGGTCTGGATTCCGACGTACCGCGACGCGAACGCTGAAGACGAGGACTATCCGTGGGCTGTCGCTGCAAAAGTCTTACGTGGCGAAAAGTTGGTTTCTTAACTGCGGGGACTTGACTGCTCCCCAAATGTAAAGCATTCTCACTGCGAAGCAAAATTATGCCATTTAAGGCATAATTTCATTAACGAGTAGGTTTTGGGTTAAATCGCGACTGGGTTTGAGAATTTGTATGCTTTTTAAATCGAACCGCAAGCCTGCAACAACGGCGCAGGCGACTCGAACACGGAAACGTCAATATCCAGACAACGTTTCCTATCCGAAAGGTAAATTAAAAAAGGAAAATTAAAAAATATGTTTAAAAATCTGAGTACCGGTGCAATCGGCATCCGGGCAAATATGAAAGAAGGCTTAGACCTCGCGAAAAACGCCGGATTTGAAGGTCTCGACCTAAGTATCGACGAAGCCAACCAACTCGCACAAGCACACTCTGTCCAACACGTCAAAGATCTCTGGTCGGAAGCAGGGATTGCCATGGGTGGATGGGGTTTCGGTGTCAACTGGCGCGGTCCCGATGCCGACTACTACGCCGGTTTGGCGCAGTTGCCAGAACGTGCAGCCCTCGCTGCCGAACTCGGCTGCTACCGGACAACTACCGTTGTAGGACCCGCCTCAAACGATATGACATATCAGGAGAATTGGGATTTTTCCGTCAAACGGTTACGTGGTGTTGCCGAGATTCTTAAAGACCACGGGCACTCCATCGGACTTGAGTTCATCGGACCGGCAACGAGCCGCAAGAGTGCTAAACACCTCTTCGCTTACTCAATGGACGCGATGTTAGGACTCGCCGCCGCTGTCGGTACAGGGAACGTTGGACTCCTCTTTGATACATGGCACTGGTACACTTGCCGTTCTACAGTTGACGATGTGCGGAAACTTTCTGCATCGGATGTCGTTTACGTCCACATCAACGATGCACCTGCCGGAATTGACCCAGACGATCAGATTGATAATATCAGATGCCTCCCCGCTGAAACCGGCGTAATCCCACTCACCGAATTGATGCAAATCCTGACAGAGATCGGTTACGACGGACCTGTGACACCGGAACCTTTCAGCAAAGCGGTGACCGAGATGGAACCCGCAGATGCGGCGAAAGCGACTGCTGAATCCCTCGATCAGGTGTGGGAAAACGCTGGACTATAGGTGCAATTCCTATACTGGGAGTATAGCATTAGGAAATCAACTCACGGGTATTTGTCAGTACCGGAGTCGCGCAGCATATTGCGATGGCTGAACTCAGTGAGTCAGTGCTACGTGTGATTTAGTGAGTCCTATTGCCCCGTGGAACAGCTGCTTAGAACTGATGGCTCTGCAAAAAATTTGTTCTCTGTTCCAAGCGCGTGGTATAATTTGCTAAACCTGCGAAAGGCATAAAATGGCGATCTTCGATACGATCACGAAAACGCAAGCGCAGACACATCCGATGGACTTTGTCAACTACTGCTTGGATGTTGATTCCAGCGATATTGCCTTTATTGAACTTATTACGCCTGAGCAGCCTACTATTGAAACGCACCAAGCTGATGTGGTTATCAAGGCTCGGCTTGAGGACGAAGAGGTGCTGGTGCACTTTGAATTTCAAACCGGCGACAGTTATGATCCCGAGATGAGCCTACGGATGGCAGGCTATATAATCCGTCTCCTTGAAACTCATGGTTTACCCGTATATTCTCACGTCATCTACCTTCGTCCGGATGCTGGTAGAACAGACATGGGGTGCTATGAGCAGCAGATAGCAGGTCATCAAGTTTTTGTTGAGTACCGAGTTTTCCGTTTGATTGAGATGGATGGGGCGCAAGTACTTGATGCACGTGCAGCCGGTTTACTTCCGTTCACACCTTTGATGAAACGTCCTACTGGCGTGGATGCAGAAGAGTGGTTGCGACGTTGTGTCCGTGCTGCGGATAGTATAGAAGTTCCTAATAAAGCGGAGTATCTGGCGTGTCTCGCAGTTTTGGGGAATTTAGTTTACGAACCACAAACGGTTTTATCCATTATTTCGGAGGAAACAATGCAAGAATCGACGCTCGTTCAATACATAGCGGAGAAAGCGACAGCGGAAGCACTTCAACAAGGAATTCGACAAGGTGTAAAAACCCGGGCACTTGAAGATATCCTTGAAGTGCTGGCGTTCCGTTTAGACGCGCACGCGGCACAACGTTTCAAGTCTGCCCTTTACGCGATTGATGACCTACAACGCCTCAAAGGCTTATTGCGGGCTGCGCTCGCAGCGGAAAACCCAGAAGATTTCCAGCAAGCACTTGATTCGAGTAATAGTGAGACCTAATCCTGAAAATAAAAGCGAACAAAGCAGGTTTTAGCATATACAGGAGTATGACGCAACGTGCAACTCAATAATAAAGAGAGCATCCTCGCGATGACACATCTGTGGGAAGGCGAGCGGTTCCCTGACGGACGACCACGCGTCTCTGATGATATCCTTCGGCGCATGAAGGCTATCAGTATTGAACAGGCGTGGGGTGTCCTCAACGGCAACAACTATAAGTTCCAATTCGCTGGTGATTGGATGAACCTTCATCCAGACCGGATTCTCGTCGGTAGAGCGGTGACGTGTGCGTTTGTGCCGATCCGCCCTGATTTCAACGATGCTATCTCTGCGCAAGGCGAAAAAGAGGAACGCGTCGGGGGTCAAAACTCATGGGTGATTGATACGCTCGTCCGCGACGATGTCATCGTTGTTGACCTGTTTGGTAAGGTGAAAGACGGCACCTTCGCCGGTGACAACCTCGGCAACTCCATCTATGCGAAAACGGGGACTGGCATGGTCATTAACGGTGGCATCCGAGATTTGGACGGTATCTACGAGTTACCTGATTTCGCCACGTTTGTGCGCGGTGTGGATCCGACAGGCATTGCAAACGTCACATTGACAGGTATTAACATCCCGATCCGCATTGCGGAGGCGACTGTCTTACCGGGTGATGTGGTTTTAGGCAGACGCGGCGGTGTTATCTTTATTCCACCGCATTTCGCGCAACAGGTGGTTGAACAGGGCGAAGAGGTCGCCCTCCGAGACCGGTTCGGGCATCAACGGCTGCGCGAAGGTGTGTATACACCCGGCGAAATAGACCGAAAATGGTCGGAAGAAATCGAGGCGGATTTCGCAAAATGGCGTGAGAATCAGGAATGAAAGCCGCACATGCCGCAATTCAAATTGCTAACAACGCACGTTCCCACTAAAATTAGCGGGAGCCTTCAGGCACCATTGTTGAGATATCCCCTGATACGCGCGGTGCCTTATTCAGCGAGTCATTAAACCTGTCGTTCCGGTGGGCGGATCAACACCATAGCCATGTCCGGTTGTTACGTCCATACTTGCCTGACGGCACCCCGATCACGACGGCTATAGAGGAGCGAAACTTCCACGCTGCAGCAAAAAAGCGTGTGGAAGCAAAACGGGATCTTCGCGCAGAAGTGGAGGCACGGGCTGTAGAAGAGACGGAGCGGTGACAGGTATTAGAACGTGAATTAGAACAACTCCGCCGACAACTCGAAAACCGATAAGAGAAAATATGCTGCTGTTGTAAGCAGTGTAGCATAACCTATTAGGTTGTGCATCATCTTTCACAAGACTGAAAAATCGCTAAATCCCATCCAGTCGGTTTTTAACAACCTACACACTTCGCGCAGCAGGTGGTCAAACGCGGGGAAGGAGTCGCACTCCGAGATAGATTTGGATACCAACGGCCACGTGAAGCAAGCCGCTGCAACGTTTGACGCACTTGTGACAATGGACAAAAGCATTGAACATCAACAGAACCTAAAAACGAGCATTCGGTTTAGTAAGAGACATTAGCGCGATATGAAAACAATTTTACGCTTCTATGAAACCGATGTCCGAGACAAATCAGAATATTTCATGAAAAGGATGACCGATAATGACGATTAACCAGTTATCTGAAATGCGTAAAAATGGACTCCGAGCACTTATTGAAAACGGATGGTTTGAAGGTTTCAAACGTTTGCTTACCGACTTGTACCCAGACAATGCCCACTTTATCTATGAGCTTCTCCAGAATGCTGAGGACGCGCGGGCATCAAAAGTTCACTTTGTACTAAATGCTGATAAGCTAGAATTTGAACATAACGGTGGTAAACTGTTTGAAATAGAAGATGTAGAGTCTATAACCAATATTGGTTCCAGTACCAAGACAGACGATCCTACTAACATTGGTGAATTTGGCATCGGCTTCAAGGCGGTATTTGCCTACACCAACACACCAGAGATTGAGTCCGGAAAATTCCACTTCCGCATTCGCGATATGGTTGTTCCCGATACGGAGGGTCTGTCTCCAGGGGCACTTGGAGCACGGAGGACTCGCTTTGTCTTCCCTTTTGACAACCCCAAAAAATCGCCCGAAAACGCAGTGGCTGAAATAAAAAGGAATCTTCAAGAACTAAACGAAAATACATTGCTGTTTTTGGACAACATCCGTCAGATAAATTACAACCTACCTGATTCAAAGAAAGGATCTCTGGAGCGGAAAAAAAATACTGATGATGGAAACCAAATTGAGATTTCTGTTAAGCATCCAGAAAGTAGATTACCCAAATCCACACACTATCTCCGATTTACGAAAAATGTTAATGTTCAGGACGAAGACGATAAATCTAAATGCCGTCAAATTGCGATTGCTTTTGGTGTGGATATGTCTAAAAGCGGGCACTGGAAAATCATACCACTAAATCCTGGTCAGGTCTGCATCTATTTTCCAGCAGTAAAGGAACCTTGCAATCTACGATTCCACATACATGCTCCATTTGCCTCGACC
>VXXH01000381.1:3807-7287 GCA_009835515.1 Candidatus Poribacteria bacterium | reverse complement strand
GATGAACACACACCACACCTACGACACTATCGTTATCGGAGGCGGACCCGCTGGGAGTACCGTTGCCACGCTTGTCGCTGAACAGGGACATCGCGTGCTGCTGCTTGAACGGGCAACGACCCCGCAATTCAAAATCGGCGAATCGCTGATTCCTGCCACATACTGGACCTTCAAACGGCTCGGTATGCTCGAAAAACTGCGGACAAGCCACTTCCCACAGAAGTACAGTGTCCAGTTCTATTCGCGCACGGGTAAAGGCTCCACACCGTTCTATTTCTTCCAAACCAATCCGCATGAGAGTGCTGTCACTTGGCAGGTACTACGGAGTGAGTTTGACGAGATGCTTTTGGATAACGCTAAAGAGAAAGGCGTAGAGGTGTGTCGCGGCGTAGGCGTGCGAGAAGTCCTTTTTGAAGGCGACACAGCAACCGGTGTCGTTACACAGAACACAGATGGCACCCGTGAAACACGCCACGCGACCGTCATCGTCGATTCTACCGGGCAGCGGTCGCTTATCGGAAGGCAGCTGAACCTGAATACGATAGAACCGAACCTCAAAATGGCATCGCTCTTCACGCACTACGAAGGCGGTCATAGAGACGAAGGTATCGACGAAGGCGCGACACTTATTTTACACACCGAAGAGAAAGACTCTTGGTTCTGGTCGATCCCGCTGCCATATAATCGCACGAGTATTGGCGTTGTAGGCGAGTTGGACTATCTTCTCCAAAACAGAAGAGATACCGACGGAAAACTCAACGCTCAGAAAATCTTCGACGAAGAACTCAATAAATGCCTACCCCTGAAGCAACGACTCGAAAGTGCCAAGCAGCTGCTCCCGATCCAAACGACTAAAGATTTTTCTTACCGCGCCAGCCGTATCGCAGGCAATCACTGGGTGTTGGTAGGCGACGCCTTCGGATTCTTGGATCCCGTCTACTCGACTGGACTGTTTTTGGCACTCAAATCCGGGGAGATGGCGGCGGATGCGATCATTGAAGCCTTCAACAAAAACGACTTTTCCGAAGCACAACTTGGGAGTTTTGGACCAGCGTTTGTAGACGGAATGGAGGCATTTCGTAAACTTGTTTATGCTTTTTACACAAAAGAATTCAGTTTTGCGCGGTTTCTATCAGAATACCCAGAACATCAGGGTGGCATCGTTGATATTTTGAGTGGAGATGTGTTTAGGAAAGACGTAACACACATCTTCCCGGCGATGGCAGAAATGTGTCCACTGCCACCTGAAATCTCGCTTGGTTAATGTAGGATACGCGTTATATATCTATAGGAGAATTTCATGAAATCAATCACGTCCTATCTATCCATTACTGCTCTTATTTTCGCCCTGAGCATCGGGTTCGGCTGCGATAACACACAAAAACGCCAATCTGCCGAGGGTGAGAAGGCAGAAGGTGGTAACACTGCAAAACGTGTCCACATCAGCATCGGGACAGCCCCGACGGGTGGTGCATTTTTCGTCGTGGGTGGCGCGATCGCTGCTGTAGTTGCCGATAACACTTCGGAAACCAACTGGGAAGTGACGGCTGAAAGCACGAAAGGCACGCAGGAAAACATCCGTCGTCTCGCGAATGGTGAACTTGAATTTGCGCTTGCCAACGCTGCGATCTCTTACTTCGCCGTGCGTGGCGAAGGTGCTTGGCAAACGGAGCACGCTATCCGTAGTGTCATGACGCTTGCGCCGAATGTCGGTCTATTTATCACATCAGAGTCTTCAGGCATCCGTAAAATTCAGGATTTTGCTGGCAAACGAATCGTTGTTGGCCCCGCAGGCGCAGGTTTTGAGTATTTCCTCAAACCAATATTGTCTGCACACGGCATCAGTTACGAAGATTTTTCGCCGCTCAACAGTCATTACACCGGTGCGGTAGATTTATTAGCAGACGGTGCCGCTGCCGCTGCGTTCATGGGCGGTGCGATCCCAACCCCAGCCGTCATGCAAGCCAGCACGTCTCAGGACATCTTTTTCATCCCATTCGATGAGACGGCAAAACAGTCTCTTTTTGATACCTATCCTTTCTTTAGCGCGATTACTATCCCTGCCGATACCTATAAAGGACAAGCGGAACCTTTTGCGAGTATGAATGTGGGTTCAATGCACCTCATCACTGCCGAAACAGTTGATGAAAAGACGGTTTATGAATTCACGAAAACCTTGTACACACATCGCGCAGAAGTGGTCAAGATACATAAAGCCGGGAAAGCGATTAATCCGACAAACATTGTCAAAAATGTAGGGACCCCTTTTCATCCGGGTGCAATCCGTTTCTATCAAGAAATCGGCATTTGGAACGAATAAAATCTTTATCTCCACTTTTTAGAACTTCTCACAAAATTATGCACTCCTTCTGCCTCTAAACTGTGTCACTAACAACAGAGAAAATGAAAATGTGAAATTTTTTAGTGACTCGTTTGTAGTAATAATACGCGCAAAGGGCACCAGAAATTAGGTCGCTTTTTCTGGTCGGCTTCGGTCTGTCGGAGCCCCTTCTCCTTTTAGCCCGAAGTCACATTCGCATGCTACAAACACGAAACTTTGGAGGCCAAAATGGATTTAAAACAGAGTAGCAATCACAATTCGTTCCAACAAGATAAGGCAAATCCTCTATATCCATCCGTCAACTTTTCCCCAGGGCAACACTTTCACGGCTTTGAAGTGAAAGCCGTCACACCCATTGACGAGTTACGCGCAGTCGCAATAGAACTCTTGCATCCACGTAGCGGCGCACGACTGATGCATCTTTACACAGACGACTCCAGAAACTGGTTCTCGATCAGTCCAATCACCCCAACACTCGACGATACAGGGTTACAGCATATCCTTGAGCATTCGGTGATGGCAGGATCTCGCAACTATCCGGTAAAAGAGGTATTCTTCGAGATCATGAAGATGAGCCTCGCAACCTTTGATAGCACGAATGCCATGAACTACATTGATCACGCTTTTTACTACGCTTCAAGCATTGTCAAAAAGGACCTGTTCAATCTCGCAGAAGTCTACTTTGATTCGGTTTTTCACCCGCTGCTAACAGAGGAAATTTTCAAACGTGAAGGACACCACCTTGAACCTGTAGACCCGGATCAGCCCATAGGGGATTTAAAAATCAATGGAATCGTCTACAATGAGGTGAAAAACAGTTTATCCGCCCCAGAAGCATGCTTGCATTTTGCTGTGACCAATGGACTTCTGCCCGACACCTGCTATGCCCGTAACAGTGCTGGGAACTCATTGGTTATGCCTGACTTAACCTACGAGCAATTCAAAACCTATCACCAAACCTACTATCATCCGCGCAATTGTTACTTCTTCTTCTACGGCAATATCCCAACAAGTGATTATCTCGAATTTCTCGCCG
Organism: Candidatus Poribacteria bacterium; assembly: GCA_009835515.1. Lineage (GTDB taxonomy): Bacteria > Poribacteria > WGA-4E > WGA-4E > WGA-3G > WGA-3G. Next base: position 3,910 of record VXXH01000381.1, on the reverse strand, counting down.
ATAAACTGGTAGCCAGACCGAAGATTGAAACAAACGGGTTTCTGCCACCCCTCCGACCAGAAATCTCACAGCAACCGAAATGGAAATCCCCGCGAACTGTGAC
>VXXH01000381.1:0-3797 GCA_009835515.1 Candidatus Poribacteria bacterium | reverse complement strand
CTTTCTGTTACAGATACCTATGCATTTGGTGCAGATGAACCCCTCACTGAAAAGACATACTTGATGCTCAGTTGGCTCATTGGAAGGACAACTGATCCCGAAGATGTCATCTTATGTCATATTTTAAACCTGATTCTGCTTGGCAATGAAGGAGCACCGCTCCGCAAGGCAATCATCGATTCAAAACTTGGAACTGATATAATTAATGATTTCCTAAGCGATTACACAGGACCGAACAGAACTTTCTGTGTAGGACTGATTGGCAGCGAAGCAGATCGCGTTGACACTTTCACGGAATTGGTCATCAATACACTCACACAAATTGCGGACGGAGAAATTGATAAAGAAAAGGTGGAAGCCGCATTCCAACAAATCACATACGACTATCAGGAAGTTACACCGAACTTCCCGTTTCAAATGATGAAGCGTGTGGTAAATACCTGGATATATGAAAAGGAGCCGACTCTCTTTTTAAAAATGGGGACGCACCTATCTACTATCCGACAACGTTGGGAGCAAAATCCGTATATTTTCAATGAATTGATTCGCGAGCGGCTCCTTGACAACCCACATCGGCTGACGACCATTCTCTCGCCTGATCGGGGTATGCAGGCAAGGCTTGATGCTAATGTGAATCAACGTCTTAAAGCAATTCACGCAGAACTCACTGATGAACAGATGAAACAGATTGCTGCTGATGCCGCGGAACTGGAACGTCTTAATGGGCAGCCCAATTCACCAGAGGATTTGGCAAAGTTGCCGCAACTGCACGTCTCTGACCTTCCTGAAGAACCACTACACATTCCCACAACCGTTGAGATGGTTGGCGAACGCCCTCTGCTCCGGAACGATATTTTTTCAAACGGTGTGAACTACCTCGTATTAAATTTTGACCTGCAAGGGTTGCCGCAATACCTTTGGCAGTATTTACCCAGATACACTGATGCTGTTGGTAAACTTGGGGCGGGAAAGATAAATTATGAACAGATGTCACAACGCAGCGCAGCAGCCACTGGCGGCATTGGGTGTTCTCCTGACTTTAGCACCCACGCCGTTGATCTAAATCTTCCAGTGTGGAACATGCAGTTTCGCCTCAAAGCCCTTGACGGTAAAATAGAGGATGCCTTAGACGTTTTACACGATCTGATTTTTGCTGTGAACCCGCGTGATAAAGAACGTCTCTACGGCGTGCTCAGTCAGGCAGTAGTAGGCTATCAGAACCAGATACACGGCTATCGCGGTCCAAGTATTGCCAATCATCACGCGGCCCGCGGAATTTCACCACAGGCGCATCTCTCAGAAATTGTCTTCGGGCTGCCACAATTCCGCACGAGTGAAATGTTGCTTAAGCGTTTTGACGAATCTTATGAAGAACTCACCGACTCTATTGAACAGATTCGCGAGTTTCTATTAGTCCAAGGCCGTGTAACCGCCAGTTTTACTGGCTCTGACGTAGCCTTTGACCTCCTTCAAGGACAGTTCGCCGAGTGGATTAGTAATATGCGCTGTGAACCGATAAACCCAGACCCAAAAGGCTTTAAACCTAATGGTATAAATTCACGCGAAGGATTGGCGGCTCCGATTCAAGTCGCGCACTGCACACAAGCGACACCAGCGCCGCACTACTCACATCCGGATTCAATCCTCTTGACCATCGGCTCACATATCCTAACATTTGATTACCTGTTGCCCGAAATCCGACTCAAAGGCAATGCCTACGGTGCTTATTTCACATATAACCCACTTGATGCTGTGCTTTATCAAGAATCGCAGTTTGATCCGCACGTCGCACGCTCGCTCAACGTTTTCGCACAAACCACTGACTATATCAAACAAGTAGAGTGGACGCAAACAGACATTGATAAAGCGATCATTGCAACAGCGTCGGATTACCAAAAGACAATCCGCCCCGGTCAAGCCTCAACCGACGCGCTCACGCACTACCTCACTGGGCAAACACGAGAAGTAATCAAAGAAAGATACGCACAACTCCGACGTGCAACACCTAAGGCGGTAAAACGAGCACTGCTCGAAACTTTGGAGGCAAACAACGATAAAGCCTCGATTTGCGTTATCGCGAGTCGTGAAAAATTAGAAACCGAAAATCAGAAGATGACGCAACCGCTCTACATCGAAAATGTTTTTGAGTAGCATCGGGTTCACTTCACAAGGTAGACCGATTGAAACAGGCACATATGCCGGATAATTCAATGCGGTCTACCAGACCTATTCCAGAAACAGTTCATAGGGCGCAGGCAGGCACCTACTTTATCGTCGCCATTAAGCCTACTTAACGTTGAAAAAGCACTTGACTTTAATGCGACTTTTCTGGTAAAATTACTGAAATGCCTCTTAGTAAGGAGAACTGGACATGGAACTAACTTTTGAAAAGCATGACCTCTTGCATGCCCTGCAAATACTACAAAGTGTCGCGAGTGGACGCAATACTTTACCGATCCTTTCAAACGTCCTTATCCAAGCCACAGATGGGAACATTGAATGTGTCGCAACGGATCTTGAAGTCGGGATTAAGATTAAGGTCGAAGGCCTCATTCAAGAAGACGGTGCAATCACTGTCTCTGCCAAAAAACTGGCTGACATCGTCAAAGAACTCCCCGAAGATAAGACCATACACCTTGTAACCACGGCAAACGATCGTGTTGAAATCACTTGTGGCGACGGTGTCTATAAGATTATTGGACTCTCGGACGAAGAATTCCCGCAATTACCTTCTGTTGATGGACATTCACTGACGATCGACGGTGAAACCTTGCGCGCCGTCATCCGCAGAACCGAATTTGCTGCAGCGACAGAGGATGTCCGATACTACCTAAACGGACTCTATTTTAACTTTCTTGAAGATAAGACCGAAGTCGTTGCCACTGACGCGGTATGGCTCGCACTTGCCCATTGTGAACAGTTTAAACCACCAGAAAATGTGGAAGGATTCATCGTTCCACTGAAAGCCGTCAAAGAGATTGAACGCACTTTCGCTGAATCTGATAAAGTAGATATCTCAATCCTTGAAAATCAGATCCTGCTCGCTGATGAGAAAGCCACCTTAACCACACGACTGGTCGAGGGAGATTATCCGAAATATCAGGCACTCATTCCTGAGTCTGCAACGGGTAGAGCGGTCGTCTCGAAAGAACAGTTCCTCCAGGCGAGTCGGCGTGTGGCGTTGCTCTCAAACCCAAAAAGCTACGCGATCTGTTTAGAAATCAGTACCGAGCAGATTCATCTCTCAACGAATACACCAGAATTAGGAGAGGCACACGAAACGATTTCTGTTGAATCCTGCAATGGACGTGAACGGATTGGACTTGATGCGCGTTTGCTGATAGAGACACTGTCACACATCGAAACAGAATCCGTCGCAATTGAATTTACAAGTGCGGTGACCACTGTAGCCTTTAAGCCGGTCGGCGAGGAAGGACATATTTGTCTTATACACCCGATGCGCTTGGGGTCTTAGAAGAACCGTCGTAGTCTTTTCTCCGGTAGAAATGATACCCACTACCCGCTGATAACTCATTGCTGTTTTGCTAACTGCTGATTACTGAAAACTGAACGCCTCTGCAAAGTTGAAAATGTGCTCAATTTTAACGAGACCTTCTGGTAGAATTACTGAAATGCTTAATAGGGAAAATTGGACATGGAACTAACTTTTGAAAAATATGACCTCTTGCATGCCCTGCAAGTGCTACAAGGTGTCGCGAGTGGACGCAATGTCTTACCGATTCTTTCAAACGTCCTTATCCAAGCCACAGATGGGAACATTGAATGTGTCGCAACGG
>VXXH01000751.1 GCA_009835515.1 Candidatus Poribacteria bacterium | reverse complement strand
GACGTGCGATAAATCGCACTACTACGAACTAACCTATCTACAATTTAAATGGGTTGCCTATTCTAAACTTAGTGCCTGTTCGTAGTCGCACAATTCATTGCGCGCTACGTCTCATTCTCAGATGGGCATAAAAAGTCAATTTGCACGTCTTCTTGTTCAAATATTTCTCGGAACGGTTCCCATTTTCTATCTAATGCCTGCAAGATGGTTGCTTTTTTATTTTCGTCACGCTCATAGGCGATAGCAACTGCAATAAATTTTCTATCAGCTACGTCAAAATCGTTTAAGGCTTCGGTAGTTGGGAATTCTTCAAAATCCGCTTTACTGCCATCCAACGGATTGATATGTACCATTGTGCAAATCGCGGGTCTCCGCATCAGGTTTTGCAGCAATGTTTTGACAAAAAGGTCGCCGATCCCTTTCCGGGTCTTTAAATTAACATATCTCTTGTACTCGTTAAGAATTCGCCATCCATCATCAACGAGTGATATTTCCTGCTGATCAAGAATCTGTTTAATTCGTTTCTGACACCGTTCTACACAGTCAGGTGAGGCATGATCTGCCTCATCGTTTGCAGTTATGATAACGTTTGTATCCACGATAACAGCGTTCATTAACCCTCCGCTTTTTCTTGACGTTTTGCTGTATCTTTGTCATTTGCTTGTGCTTGGCGCAATAGTGGGACCTTCTATTAATCCTGTCTCTCTTTTTTCACGTTCTCTTTGTGCTTCTGTCATCGCAAACAGGTCTCCCATTTCGTCCCCAAAAAAGTTTTCGGGCCAGTTCGCAATATTGCCGAATTCATCCATTTCTAACCTGTCAATTTTAGAAGCACCATCGATATACCGACAAAAATAGAGGGCAGTCTGGTCGGCAGCGATCTTTTCCTCTGCAACACGTCGCTGCAACCGATTTAGGAGGTGTTCGCTATGGCTCTCTATTAGAATCTGGAGGTTGCGTTCAGTGATAACCTCTATCAGTAGATCAGCCAGATCAGCTTGTGCTTTCGGATGGAGATGAATGCCCGGCTGTTCCAGAATCAGGGTTGAACCCTCTGGCGTATAGTAACAGAGAACCAACATAGGCAACACATCAGCTAATCCGTATCCTATATCAGCCAATGTTACTGCCGGACTCGTGGCATTTTTTTGAATCCGAACCTCATAGTTGTCATCCTTCAAAGCACCAACTGGCTCAAGTGAAAATGAGTAGGCCAAGTCCAACTCTCGGAGCCACTCGGATACCCGATCCTCAATCGTTACTGCTTCTCCTTTCTTAGCGATTTTCACACGACGCATGTGCGCACAGAGAAGCGCGTCAATGACCTTATCACCCCACAGTCCTACATCCGTTGGATCTTTATCATTCCAATGATAGTGGCGCTGTGGATGGATGCGGGTTGGACCAAGGTAGTAGACGTGAGAAAATAGTTCTTCAAACACAGATATAAATCCGGTTAGAACTTCTGGAACATCAGCATTTTCGGATGATGATAGACCATAACAGTTTTGTACCTGGATCGGTACTGAGTTTTGATTGTTAACAAAAAGATTATTATCTTCCCAAACGACTCTCACACGACTAGTTAAACTATTGTATCGAAAATCTTTAATAACCTGATTTCCCTCGACTTCTCGGATAACAGTGCTAAAAGAAAAATTGAGCATTTGCCCCTGGGTAGTAACAACAAAATCATAAGGAACAGTGTGGCTGAGCCTGCAATTCAGACCTAAGTACAGTTCATTACGTACTTCATGCCCATGAATTACCTCTTGAAAATTACCAAGATTGACAAGAGATTTTTCGTCTCCGAAGAAAAGAACCTCATTCCTACCAACAGTCTGCTTGAGCGATAGCAACATCTGCAACAAGCTACTTTTGCCAGAACTATTGGTCCCGAAAAATCCTGTCAACGGTGCAAGTTCCACCCCACCACTATCTTGCCAAGATTTGAAATTTTTCACCCGTATGTGTGTAATCATTTCCGCGCCTCCATGTTAATCCTATTATACATTTTTTCACACGAAAACGCAACGAAAACCTAAGTTGTAGAGAGGTTATAAATCACAAATATCAATCTATCAGTTGAGATTTGCACCCAATTTTCATTTGATTCCAAAGGCAAAATCGGGTAAACTATTTTTATCTCTCGCCTTGATATACCAGCTACGAAAATACAACTTAAAAGGAGACACACATTGGAAAAAATACGTGAACTGATTACGCTCTTAGAATCCGGCGTTGAAGACTACGACACTCAGATGAAGGTCCTACAGACAGAGCGCCTGAAATATATTCGACTCGCGATGACAGACGGGTTTGGGACAGAGGAAGGCGACTCTAAGGAGTCGTGGTTGCTTCACCTTAAACAACTTGAGGATTCACTTACGCTCAGGCGGAACACCATACGACAGGCAATTAAGGAAGCCGCAGAAGATATTCAGAAAGAGGGAAGCGCATGATACCAAGATTCACGTCTCCTACTATAGGAAAATGCTTGATATGTGCGCTGTTGTTGGTATGGAGCTTTACCGTCTCAACAACAGACGCGCAAGAGATGAACAGTGCCCAGATCATTGAAACAGCCATCCGACACCAAAATTTAGGGTTGGCATATCTCGAAGAATCGCAGCCTTCAAAGGCAGTCGAAGCGTTTACCGCACTTATCGAACTGCTGCCTGACGAAGCAATCGGCTATGGTAACCTCGCTGTTGCACATCTACGCTTACAGCAGGCAGATGCTGCCGAAGCATCGGTAAAGCGTGGCATCGCTGTTTCACCGATGGATAGCCAGTTACACTTCATCTTATCCGAGGTCTATCAGCTGCAGCAGAAAAGCGATTTAGCAGTAGAGGCAATGAAGGAAGCCGTCCGGTTAGCACCCGATGAATTGGAGTTTCGCTACAAACTCGTCCGCCACTATATTGGACAACGAAACGACCCAGAAGCACAACAGGAAGCAGTTCGACATCTACAAGCACTTCATTATCGATCGCCTGTGAATATCGTTGTGTTGATGAAGTTGACACTCGGATTATTAGCACAAGAGCAACTTGAAGCCGCTGGAGACCTCTGTCAGGAATTGATGCTCCTTTTAGGCGATACCGATGCAGAAAAACTCGCATACCTCACACAAGGGATAGAAGCGATAGAACAAAAGGACCTAAAACTCGCAACGCGTAATATCCGAATTTTTGAGAATTTGCACCGAGCCAGTCCGCGCTACCAGCAAGGCATCGGTGAATTGGTAACCGACATCCTTGGGCATCCGATAGAAACGTTCAGTCCAGGATTTAGAGAGCGAATCGTCGCTAAACAGAGTCCACCGATTGTGGTGGAATTTGTGGATGTCACCGAGGCACTTGGACTTACTGATGTGGGAAGTTTACATACGAGTGTCGGAAGTATTTCGCTGATTGATTATGATAGTGATGGCAACCTTGATCTGTATACAACACCGATGGGAACACTCTATCGGAATACCGATGGACATTTCTCACCTATCCAACAATTTCAAGAAGTAGTGGAACAGACTTCTTTAAATCCAAACACCGTCGCTTACGCAGATATTGGTAAAGATGGCACACAAGATTTTCTATTGCAAACTTTCAACGGGATAACACGCCTCCGAATAGACGGTGACGGGAAATGGGTAGTAACTCCCATTGTCCAACATAAACAGACAGAAGACTTAATTGGTGTCCTACTCCCTATTGATTTTGATCACGATGGTGATCTGGATATCTTTTCAGGGCAAACCAGTATCACAATGCATCAGAATAACGGTAATGAGACGTTCACCGATGTTAGCAAACAGACTTTTGTAAAAACCGTTGAAGCACAACAGATGCCCGCCGAAATACTACCTGCTGATTTTGATGACGACGGCGACATAGACATCTTTGTTACACACCGCAAAACTGGATGCACCCTCTACGATAACCTCCGCCAAGGGAAACTCCGCGCGGTTTCCGACAATACTGGGATTCCACAAAATATGCATTATACTGCAGCAGCCATCGGTGATTATGATAACGACGGAGACGTTGATATTTTTTTATCGACAGCAGATCGGATCCACCTTTACCGCAATAGAGGCGATGGAAGTTTCAAGGACGACCCGCGCTTAGAGGCGGGTGTACGTGATCTGTCCCCCGATCTATTGAAAAACATAGATTACGACAACGATGGGTTTGTTGACCTCTGGGTGAGTGGCAAAGATGGGATGTTTCTGTTCCGAAACGATGGGGCTGGACAGTTTATGGAACCCTACCCTTTAATAAAAAATATTACATCAAGAGATGGGGCAACCCTCCAGAACGCAACCGCTGGAGCCGTCGGAGATTACGACAACGACGGCGATCTCGACCTCTTTTTTATCAATGGCGAAGGACAACTCCGCGCATTGCAGAACAACGGTGGCAACCGAAATAACTATATACAGGTCCGGTTGGAAGGTATCACTACGGGGAACAACAAAGTGAATAGAGACGGTATCGGCTCGAAACTGGAGGTGAAAGTTGGGGATCTCTACCAACTGCAATATGTATCCGAACAGGTCTCCCATTTCGGGTTAGGCGCGTTCAACGCGGCAGATGTTGTGCGTGTTGTCTGGACGAACGGCGTGCCGCAGAACGTCATTGAACCGCAGGCGAGACAACGAATTCTGGAGAAACAGATACTGAAAGGTTCCTGTCCGTTTCTATATGTTTATGATGGCGAAAAGTATCAATTCGTCACCGACCTGCTCTGGCGTGCGCCGTTAGGACTCGTCACCTCAATGGGATTCGTCGCACCCGATGAAACGAAGGATTTCGTGAAGATTCCGAGAACACAGATAAAACCAAAATCTGGTAGGTACTCTATTCAAATTACAGAAGAGTTATGGGAAACCGCCTATTTTGACGAAGTGAAACTCATAGCTGTCGATCACCCAGCAGGTACCGACATCTTCGTAAACGAGCAGTACACACCACCACCGTTTGCAGAATTCAAGGTTTACGGGGTCAAAGAGAAGCTGCACCCGAAATCTGCAGTCAACCATCACGGTGAAGATGTCGCCAATGCCTTAAGAATGTTTGATTACCACTACGCCGTTGAACACGCGCCTGGGCCCTACCAAGGCGTTGTTGAACCGCACGCGATCGTCCTTGACCTCGGAAATGTCCCCAATGACACACCTGTGACGCTATTCCTTAGTGGCTGGATCTTCCCAACGGATACCAGCATCAACGTCGCTCTGTTTCAAAATCCCAGAATTAATCCCAGTTTTCCTTCAGTTTCTGTAAAAGATGAAACAGGACAATGGAAGACCGTTATTGATATGATTGGATTGCCAGCAGGGAAAAACAAGACGATTACCGTTGATCTGACAGGCAAATTTCTGTCGGACGACCGACACGTTCGCGTTGAGACCGATATGCAGATTTATTGGGACGCAGCGTTTTTCACTGTCGGAACACAAGACGTACCGATAGAGATGACAACGTTGAACCCGGATAGCGCGGATTTGCATTATCGCGGTTTCTCCGAAATGTATCGTCCGAACCCGCACGCACCGCATCTGTTTGATTACCAAAAAGTGACAACAGACGCACAATGGCGTGACCTCGCAGGTTATTACACCCGCTACGGCGATGTCAACCCCTTATTACAAGAGGTCGATGATATGTATGTTATCCTCAACGCGGGAGATGAAATCACAGTGGAATTTGATGCCGCACGCCTCCCGGAAGTGAAATCAGGATGGGTACGAGATTTTATCCTCTATAGCGACGGTTGGGACAAAGACGGCGACATCAATACGCTCACATCACAGACGGTTGAACCGCTCCCGTTTCATGGGATGTCCGCCTATCCGTATCCTGAAACTGAGCATTATCCAAATGACGCAGCGCATCGACGGTATCGGCTTGAGTACAACACACGGCGCGTAGAACATCATTTACCACCGTTGAGCGGTCATACAGTAAAGTAGAGGGTATTGTTAATCTTTGTTGCAAGGAGAATTCTGACTTTATTCTCATACGACTAATGTGAGACAGGTGGGATGTCATCCCCAATGTGCCGCAAAGGGATATACAGACAAAGCGTCGCAATGACCAAGATGCCAGCCAGCACTGCGTAAGGATATGCCTCTTTTGCATAGAGCCAACCACCGAGCAGCGGTCCCAAGATGCGTCCTAAACTTAAAAATGCGTCCATAATACCGATCGCTGCGCCTTGACCAATCTGCGTCTGCTTGGAAATCCATGACGTGTTCGTCGGACGGATCAACTGATTACCGATACCAGTGATAGTTAAATATAAAGTCAGCGATGCAAAGGAGTAAGCTGCGAGCAATAGCACCATGCCGAGCGCGTTGAGCAGCAATCCGGTGAGAACGATTCGTCGCTCTCCAAATTTGTTGATCAATCTGCCGAGTAGACCCCCCTGCAGTGGGACGACAATTGCACCCATGATCATGAACATCCATCCCATCTCTCTCTCTCCATAGTCCCACTTATCTTCGATAAACAGCGGAAAAGTCATCTCCAACCCTGAAAAACTGAAGGTAGAGAAAAATGCGACCAAAAAAAGCGGCGTGAGCGGCGATTTCAAAGTCGTCTGACGAAATATCTCACGCGGAGAAATCCACTCATGCCGATCTTCGAGTGCCTCGCCTGTGAGACCTTTCTGGAGGGATTCTGGTAGTAAAACAAGCGCGAAGAGAAAGGTGAGTAGGGATAGACCTCCAGCGACAAAGAACGGCATATCGTGGCTGCCCATGACCCCCCCGATCGCCGGTCCGAGAATGAAACCGAGTCCCATCGCTGCCCCCATTAATCCCATGCCTCTGCCGCGTTCCTCTGATGTGGTTATATCGGCAACATAAGCCATGACGCTCGGCAGCACCGCCGCTGAAGCAATACCGGCTGCACTACGCGCAATGAAAAGCCATACGTAATCCTTTGCCAACCCGAAACCGATTAAGGCAACAGCATTCCCAAGCAATCCAAGTAGAATCGCCGGTTTTCTACCGTGTTTATCCGATAGCCTACCCCAGATCGGTGCAAACAGCAGCTGCATCCCGGAATAGATGGACATTAATATCGCGATTTCAGTGGTGGTTGCTCCAATCTCTTTAGCGTAATAGGCGAGGTTCGGAATGATGATGCCAAACCCGAGCATCACGAAGAATAGGGTTAAGAACAGGAGAAGCAGTTTTGATTTTTCCATCTAAGATGAACGCGAAAACTCGCGACAATGAATCCATACCTTTTCCGCTCCAGTGGACTGTCAGCATTGATGATATCCCAGGAGC
>VXXH01000722.1:6443-7308 GCA_009835515.1 Candidatus Poribacteria bacterium | reverse complement strand
GTCCTTTAACAGGACTTACGCAAATTGAGCGAATATTAGGTATTTAGGACGCCAAAAGCGGTAATTTGGTTTCCCTTTTAACCCCCTAAATCCCCCTTATCAGGGGGACTTTAAGAGGAAATACGTAAGTCCTCAATTCATTTTAACCCCCTAAATCCCCCTTATCAGGGGGACTTTAAGAGGAAATGCGTAAGTCCTCAATTCATTAACTATCCGTCTGAAGAAAGGAATGAGCACATGAAAGTAAAGACGACGTTTTTGTTCACCTTAATGCTCCTAATAGTTTTGTGCGTCAGTATCTGCCCTGGGTTTGCGCAGGATATGGCATATACTCAACTCAGTTTACCTGAGGGTGCCAAAGCGCGTCTCGGTAAAGGGAGTGTGGGAGAGGTGATGTATTCTCCAGACGGTTCGTTGCTTGCCGTAGGAAGTAACATCGGTATATGGCTGTATGATGCCAAAACATTCCAAGAACTTGCCTTGTTCGCTGGGCAGATGGATTGGGTCTATAGTTTATCGTTCAGTCCAGATGGCAAAACCCTCGCAAGTGGCGGTGGGGATATGGACTGTACAGTTCGTTTGTGGGATGTAGGGACGGGTGGTGTGAAAGCGACCCTCACTGGACATCTGGGCGGGGTCAAAAGCCTATCGTTCACTCCGGATAGCACGACGCTGGCAGCGGGTTCAAACACAACAGTTTTTATGTGGGATGTTGCAACAGGGGCTGTGAAAGCGGAACTCACTGGGCATACGAGCCACGTCTATGGTGTATCGTTCAGTCCGGATGGCAAAACCCTCGCAAGTGCGAGTAAGGACGGAAAGGAAAACAAGAGTTTTTTATCAGAAGTTGAGGAAAGATCTCAAA
>VXXH01000722.1:0-6433 GCA_009835515.1 Candidatus Poribacteria bacterium | reverse complement strand
CGTCTATGGTGTATCGTTCAGTCCGGATGGCAACACCCTCGCAAGCGGAAGTTGGGACACAACAGTTTTTATGTGGGATGTTGCAACAGGGGCTGTGAAAGCGAAACTCTCAGGACATACGGCTGCGGTCAATAGTGTATTGTTCAGTCCAGATGGCAACACCCTGGTAAGTGTAAGTCGGAGCGGGAAGAACCACACAGTTTTTATGTGGGACGTTGCAGCGGGTTCGGTGAAAGCGAAACTCACCGGACATACAAGCAAGATCGGTAGTGTATTGTTCAGTCCAGATGGCAAGACCCTGGTAAGTACGAGTCAGGGCGAAGAGGACCACGCGATTTTTTTCTGGGATGTTGTGACAGGTGCCCTCAAAACGAAACTCGCTGGGCATATAGGTAGTGCCAATACGGTCTTGTTCAGTCCAGACGGCAAGACGCTTGCCAGTCGGAGTCCGGATGGTGAGGTGCATTTATGGGACGTTGCGACAAGTTCAGTGAAAGCGAGACTTGATATGGATCGAGTCAGAAGTCTATCGTTCAGTCCGGATGGCAAGACACTTGCCAGCGCGAATACGGACGGGCAGGTTCATTTATGGAACGTTGCGACGGGTTCGGTGAAAAGGGCACTCACCGGGTATAGAGGCTGGGTCAGGCGTGTATCGTTCAATCCAGATGGGGCTATACTTGCCGGTGTGAATTATTATAACGGCGAGGTTATTTTGTGGGACGTTACGGCGGGTTCGGTGAAAGCGAAACTCACGAGACCTACAGGTGAGGTTAGGCGTGTCGCGTTCAGTCCAGACGGCACGACGCTCGCTGGTGTGACTTGGAACCCGAAAGACTATGGCGACTATGACTATAAGGTTTTTTTATGGGACGTTGCAACGGGTAAACGCAAAAGGATACTTGATACCGGTGGTAGAATCAGGCGTATAGCGTTCAGCCCAGATGGTACGGTACTTGCCAGTGTAAGTTATGATAGTGAGGTCCGTTTGTGGGACGTAGAGACAGGTGTCCTCAAAACGGAGCTCGGCGAGCATAAGGGTGAAGTCAGGAGTGTAGCGTTCAGTCCGGATGGCAAAACACTCGCAAGTGGGAGTCGGGATGCGGGGGACGATGCGGTTCTTTTGTGGGACGCGGCGACGGGTGACCTCAAAGTGAAACTCGCTGGTCATACGGGCAGTGTCTATAGCGTCTCATTCAGTTCGGATGGAAAAACACTCGCAAGTAGAAGTCGGGACCGTACAGTGATTCTGTGGGAGTGAACGTTAACGCGCCCAAATTCGTTCATGATGGAGCATTTCAATGAGAGAAGATAAACCATCAAACAACTCTTGAAGGGTATACCTATCAGCACTAAACAGTTTACCAGAGGAGTGACCAATGTATAAGGAAACAAAAATCATGACAAAACACATCCAGAGCATCCTTTTTGTGCTTTCCATTTTGCTTATATTAAATTGTTGGACAGTGAATGCTGACCCTCCAACCCCCGAAACTCCTGATGTCGAGTATAAAAGGTATGCTGATTTCCCAATCGACCCTGAGGGTCGAAAGTATCACCGTTTTTTGCGTTTCCCTGCCCCACAAGGCTTCTCTTACACGACTCAGAAGACAGCCCTCGCAAATATTGATAACACGCCCGAAAAAGAGACGATTGTTTTGATGGTGGCTGAGGGAGGAGGCGACGAATGGCGCGACTGGTGCCAAGCGTTTCTTCTCATTACTGAGGCTGAGACCGAGGGAATCCTACCCAAGAAAAAAGACCTTTTCAAACTTTTTGATGCAGGGGTTTATAATTTCGATGTCCCCGGAAAAAATATTGAACTCCAAAGCCCGCCCTTCGCCATCAATGAGGTGACCAGCAGTCGTCCTTGGTCGGGTCATGTTTCCTTTAAACTCATTGATTTGACCGGCGATGGCATTTTAGACATCTGGGTGAAATCTTCCGACGGTGTCGCAGTCATTTCATTTCAGAATGGCGAGTTCAAAGCAGTCTGCAGTGCCCATAGTTCTTTCAAAAGGGATGCCCCCATGGAATACACTGACTCGGATAACGATGGCATCTACGAAATTAAGATTCCCACCAGAATATCTATCGACGGTGTTCCTACAGCAGCATATCTGAAATGGGTGAGTTTCTACGAGTGGGATGGCACTACTTACGTCTTGAATAACGAAAGATTCTATGCCGAGAATGACGAGTTCCTCATTAGGTTATTGGACTATTATAATCATCTCCTATTTCAATTTGGAAGATATATCCCGCAATGTGAGGTCTACAGTTTCTACACCGGATTAACATTCTACTATCGCGGCAACGTCTCAATGGCGCGAGCGTATCTACAGTGGGTCCTCGAACATGCTAAGAAGGACGAGTTCATTCAAGCCGCAGAATCCATCTTGAAAAAGTTGCCACCCTACTAAAAAACAGACCCAACCGGAGACAAAAAATATGAAACGATTTCTTCAAACCACACTTTTTATTTCACTGATACTCAGTTGTTTTGCAGTAAATGCTGATACCCCAAAGACTACTACTTCTAAGGTCACATATCGACGATATAAGCCATATCAGGAGCAACAGTATCACCGTTTTTTGACTATCCCCGCGCCGAAAGGACTGCGTTACGATACTCGCATGGCAGCCACCGCAAATATTGATGATACACCCGAAAAAGAAACTGTTGTTTTAATGCTTGTTGATATTTATGTTGATGTAGCACGGTACAGATACGTCGGTGAATGGGTTCAAGCGTTTCTCCTCATCGCTAATACCGAGGCAGAGGAACTCCAGCAAAAAGCACTTTTCAAGCTTTATGATACAGGCACCCATGCGTTGGAGATCCCCGCAGCGAAATCCATTGAACTTCAGACACCCCCGCTCGTCTTTGCCCAACCGCCGAAAGACGCTCTTCAGTCTCTGGCAGCCTTTGAACTCGTTGATTTGACGGGTGATGGCACTTTAGACGTATGGTTTGAATCCTCTTACGGTGTGGCTGTGATTTCTTTTCAGAACGGCGAGTTCAAGGAAATCTTCAGCTCCTACACCATTCCTGGACTTCTATCTGATGCCGAGTACGTTGATTTGGATAACGATGGCATCTATGAAATTAAAATCCCATACAGCATACATATTGAAGGGGTCCCTGGCGCACCGCATCTGGAATGGATGAGCCTCTACGAGTGGGATGGAAACACTTACATCTTGAATAACGAAAAATTCTATACCGAGAGTAACGAGTTTCTCATTCAGTTATTGGGTGCGTTTAATTATCAGATGCTTCGGCACGGCGATATTATCTACCAGTGTGAGACGTACAGGTTCTACTTGGGGTTAGTACACCACTACCGAGGCAGCGAGACACCGGTGGATCTAAAGTGGATCGTTGAACATGGAAAGAAGGATAATTACATTCAAGCCGCAGAATCCATCTTAAAAAAATTGCCATCCGAGTGAAGATGAAAGTAGACGAATTTATACAACGGCACACGGTGCCAGATTTAGACGGCGAGATTTTCCTGAAAAAATTGATCTATCAGTAGATGCCGCCCTTGATACCGACACCGCAACGGTTGTAAGGGAGCCTGGAGGTAAAGAAGATGAAAAATAGAATCGGTGTTATTATTGCGGTCGTTAGCCCTCTCATCATCAGTTACTGCTTGGTTTCCGGTGGATGCCAGCCGGCCCCTGGGTATATCACTGTTGATTCGAGGTCAGGATTGATGCAGCCAACGTTCTGTCTGTATCGGGATGCATCTCTTCAAGAACGGTTGGGCATTAGAATGATTGTAGTCTGGAAAGTGCAACGTTCCACGGAGTTTGACTCGCATTGGGACAGAACTGAACAGGTTTGGTCCTTAGATTGTATTCAGCCAACATCCCCCGTTTCTTGTCTGACCTACGGGGAAGTGCCGCGGGGCTATCAAGCGGATGTGAAAGCCGTACCTCTCGAACCCGAACAATTTTATAGCGTCTGGCTTCCGGGGTTTCGGGGAGTAGACTCAGAAGATCGGTATTTTATCATCCGTTTGGGTGATAACGGTATCCCTGAACGGCTGGAATCTCACTAAACAAGCTTACCGCTAACTCGCAGGCTGATCTAAAACTCTGTTGCGATCAGTTGCTGCGGGATCTACTTGCGGCTCCGCGATCTTGACCGTTGTCGGGTTCTATTTTTTCTTTGGAGTTGGGTGGATATGGATTATTGGCTACTTTAGCACTACCCTGACTCGTCGTATAAAGTTGAGATCGAATACTTAATTAAAAAGCAATAAAGGAACAACAATATGGAACCACGATTTACACGCGGCGAATATTGGCTACTTGAAATCGCTATTGAGCATGAGTGGTCTATCTCTGGTCTCATTGATAGCGAACTTGAATTACACCTTAACAAAAAAGGGCATGGATTAACGCGCGCATCATTGCTTGAGAACCTCTATCGGCTCCTCTCTTCGGGACTGATTTATGCCAAAAATGAGGTTGACGGCTTTATTTCAACTTATGAACAAATCGAATGTGCCTTGAATGAACCTCCCATGAGAGTTTTCTCCGCAGGTGAGAAAAAACACACATCTTATGGACTGACACCGGAGGGTGGCGCGCAATGGGAAGCCTTCGCCGCACCGGACTGGGAAAAATACGTAGAGGGAGGCGAAACATTTTCAGACGAGGACGAGGATGAATATGGAATATGGGAACTGATATGTGCGGATAAAGAGTGGCTCGAAAGGTACGTTGAATCTATATGTTTTCATCAACGACTGGAGGTATCTTTGGAATCGGTTGCGTGGGATTATGTTGCGCCGTGGGAGGTAACGTACTGGAAACAACTTGAGGGGGCACATATACTCCGATTTCAGGCTCAAGACAAGAGCGAGGCGGAGGATTATCAAGGGTCTCCGCCTTCGAGTCCAGAATGGCATCGTGGCCTTTGGTGTGTTTGGCGATAGGAGAATAGATCGGATTGACGTGTCCACAATGTGAAGATAAATTTTGGCTCCCTTTGAGAAGTTAAAAGTGTAAAATCTGACTGTTAGAGGCATAAGTAAAGGAACAACAGCATGGAACCACGATTTACGCGCGGCGAGTATTGGCTACTTGAAAACGTCGTTGAGGATGAATTCGCAATCGGTGCGCTCTTTAGGAGCGAATCTGAATTCTTTAATATAAAGGGACACGGGTTAACACGCACCTCACTCGGTGAGACCCTCTATCGGCTTCTCTCTTCGGGACTGATTTATGCCGAAAATGAGGTTGACGGCTTTATTTCAACCGCCGAGGAAATCGAACGTGCCCTGAATGAACCCAAATCCAGAGGTTATGCACCCTTTGATAAGAAAAAACCTACGTCTTATGGATTGACGGAGGAAGGCGGCGCGCAATGGGAAGCCTTCGCTGCCCCCGACTGGCAAAGCTACATAAAAGACGGTTTTCACTGGCCAAAGGGCAGTAAATATGGAATGTGGGAAGTCATTTGTGCGGATAAACGACAACTCGGATTGTACTATAGATCTTTCTGTTTTTATCGTCAAGTAGAGGCGTCTCTGGAGTCCATGGAGTGGGATTATATTGCACCTTGGCAAGCGACATATTGGAAACAACTCGAGGGAGCATATAGACTCCGATTTCACTATCAAGACAAGCGCGATCGCGAGAATCCTGAACCGTTTCCGCCTCCGCCTCTGGCAGACTTCCATGAAATTTTGCGTGTTTGGCGATAAAAAAATAAGTAAAGGAAGAACAGTATGGAACCACGATTTACACGCGGCGAGTATTGGCTACTTGGAAACGTTGTTGAGGACGAATTTGCAATCGGTGCACTCATGGATAGCGATCTCGGGTTACACCTGAATAAAAAATGGCACGGGTTAACACGCGCCTCACTTGTTGAGACCCTCCATCGCTTGCTCGCTTTGGGGCTGATTTATGCTAAAAGTGAGGCGACCGGGTTTATTTCAACGCACGAACAAATCAAACGCGCCTTGGATGAAATGAAATCCAGGGACATTGACGCTGTAGGTAAGGAAAAACTTACGTTTTATGGGCTGACGGAGGAAGGCGGCGTTCAATGGGAGGCATTCGCCGCCCCCGACTGGCACAGATACATAAAAGAAGGGTTTCAAATGGTAGATGGCAGTGAATATGGAATATGGGAAGTGGTGTGTGCGGATAAAGGTAGTCTCGAAAGCTACTTTGAATCTATATATTTTCATTACCCAATAGAGATGTCTTTAGCGTCGGTTGCGTGGGATTATGTTGCGCCGTGGCAGGCGACGTACTGGAAACAACTCGAGGGGGCATATAGACTCCGATTTCAGGCGCGAGACGCGCGCGAGGAGAAGGATGCTGAACCGCCTCCGCCGCCGGGTATGGAGTACTTTTATAGCGTTTGGTGTGATTGGCAATAGAAAATCCCAAACTTATTTTTTCA
>VXXH01000816.1 GCA_009835515.1 Candidatus Poribacteria bacterium | reverse complement strand
GTCTCACCCGTCGCTTGTTCATTTCTCACCGCATCCAAATGAATACCGCACCACTCAAGTCCTTCGCAAATCTTCGCGCGAGTTGTAGCACTTTTCTCCCCGATACCCCCCGCAAAAGCGATCACATCTACACCACCCAGCGCGGCAATATACGCGCCAATATACTTCTTCACGCCATAAACGTAAGTATCCAGTGCCAAACGCGCATTATCATCGCCTACGGCGATCGCTGCCTCTACATCGCGCATATCGCCACTCGTGCCAGAGATGCCCTTCAACCCCGAATCCTCAATCAGCTGACGACGAATCTCGTCCGTAGAGTATCCCTCTTTATCGAGCATATACAACACGGCAAACGCATCTAACTCGCCACAACGGGTAGACTGAATCATTCCGTACTGCGTAGACGTTCCCATCGATGTATCAATAGACTCACCATCTTTAATGGCACAAAGAGAAGAACTCCCACCGAGATGGCACGAGATAATACGCAGTCCTTCTCCCGATTCTCGTCCGAGCAATTGCGGCACGCGTTCAGAGATATATCGGTGGGACGCGCCGTGGTAGCCGTAGCGACGGATGTCGTGTTGTTCTACCCAGAAGCGAGGCACCCCGAATTCGGCGGCGTAATCGGGAATTGTCTGATGGAACCATGTCTCAAAGACAGCGACAAGGGGGGTCAATGGCAGCAGTTCCTGAAAAGCACGGATGGAGGCAATATAGGCGGGGTTATGCATCGGTGCCAGCGGTGTGGACGACTCCAGCGCAGCGATCACATCTTCGGTAATCCGTGCTGAACGCCAATAACCTTTGGCGAGAATGGTTTTGAATCCGACACCGTCCAACTGTCCTAAGTCTTCAAAGCAGCCGACCTCTGCCTCGGTAATCAGTTCCATCGCATGCGCGATAGCGGCAGTATGTGTCGGGGCATCAATCTCGCCTTCGCGGGTAGGTTTGCCCGGCACGGCATGCATGAAGGCAGACGGCGAATTACCGATACGTTCCACGCCTCCTTTGACGAGAGAAGTCGTAGTTTCCATATCAATAATTTGGTATTTGAACGAAGTGCTGCCTACGTTGGCACAGAGGATGTGCATGGTGTTTTTGGTCTCTCTTCCCAAACAAAGATATATTACTATGATAAGGTGGTCTTGTCCGATTCATTGCGGACTTTTATTTACTTTGATTTTGCCAACTGCTGCCTTATATCTAACCAGAAAAAGTTCATTTGCTCCGCCTCTCCCGTTCTTCAATAATAGCACTGCTAAAAAGATTGTCTTCGGGGTTTATCCCCTCCTCAAGAGAAAGCTGCTGAAGTTCCTCAGCGGTGAGAGTTTTAGCATCAGGGTCGGATTTCCCGAGTGCCTTTTCAATTGATGGGTGCCGTCTCTCATTCTGTGCCTGGACCCGTGCTAAACGAGCGACCTGGAATTCTTCAGGTGTGAGTGCCTTCATGATGGGAGCTTGAAGTTCTTCTAATTCCTGTTTCACCTCTGCTAAATCCCACTCAAGTTGTTCAATTTTTATGAGCAGTTTCGTTATAGTCGGTATCATAAGCGTTATCCTTTCTATGGGTCTATTACGCGAGTTGATCTACCCAGAAGCGAGATACTCCGATGCTTGATTTTCGAGTGTTCAATTAACGGCGTACTATGCGTGACAACCTTCATTATCTTGACTATCCAAAACCTCCAAAGCAGTTTCAACTTCAGCTGCTAATTCTTCAGTAGTAACCTCAGCAAACGGAGAAATTTCAGCCTCAGACATCAAGCCTGAGAGATCCCATCGGGAAATATCAAGGAGTTTTGCTGCTCTACCTGCACTAATATCCCCGTGCCGAAGAAGCTCAAGCACAAAAGCCTCTTTCGCCTTACATTCCGCATCGCTTTTGTGTTGTAACAGACTTTCGTCAATAGGAAGTGTAAATGTGAATTGGACTTCAACTTCTGCTTTTGCCATAGAGATTACCTCACTTATTTTCAATATAGTAGCACACTCGTTGATTAATGTCAAATGGCTGTGGCATTGAAAAAAGGCGCGCTTAATGAGGATTAACAATTTAATTCGGTAATTTCTTGGCGATGCCCGGTGCGGTTAGGAATGCAGATCGCAAGAAACACCCCAGCAAAAACACCCCCCTTTATCCCCCCTTATCAGGGGGGCAGGTGAGTACACCGCAAAACCGAACCTACCGGGCCTGGAGAAAATATAGAATTACCGAAATATTTTCTTAAACTTCATCAAAGCGCGCCTAACAAAATTATTGATACACTCCCTATTCCGCTTTCGGTAAGGTTGGCAACGTTAAGCGTGGACGCTCACCGAAATCGGGGAGTTCGGGCGGATTCTCCTCCATCTGTCGGAGAAGTTCTTCAATCGCGCGGTCGAGCTGCGGATCGGCATCAGTGATATAGTCCTGTGGACGATAATCTACCTCAATATCCGGATCCGTGCCGTAGTTCTCAACGCTCCAACCGACATCAACGAACCAAAAAGAATACTCCGGTTGCGTCGTACCGCCTCTATCCACAAACGCCTGATGCGGCGAAATACCGATAACACCGCCCCATGTCCGTTTTCCGATGAGCAATCCTAACTCCATCAACTTGAAACAGTGCGAGAAAATATCGCCATCGGAGCCAGCGTTTTCATTGGTGACAGCCACAATCGGACCTAAGACAGAAGCATCTGGATACGGATGCGGCGTACCCCAACGCGGCACGTCATACCCAATCCGCCGCCGAGACAACTTCTCTAAAAGGAGTTGCGAGACATGCCCACCGCCATTGTAACGCACGTCAACCAACAGACCCGGATAACTCACCTCTGTGAGAAAACCGCGGTGAAACTCCGCATACCCACGCCGCCCCATGTCAGGAATATGGACATACCCGACTTTACCGTCCGTCTTTTCGTGGACATATCGTCGATTTTGTGACACCCACTCACGATAACGTAGCTCGTGCTCACCGCCGAGCACTTTGAGCGTCACGACCTGTTTTTCGCCATCTTCCACATTTTGGAATGTCGCTTGGACTTCCTGATTCGCGAGACTCACGAGCAGCTCACCCGGCGAAACGGTTTCGCTGACACGTTGCCCCCCGATCGCAAGCAGAATATCGCCTTTACGGACATTAACGCCCGGTGCGTTGAGTGGCGAATCCTTCGACGCTTCCCAACCATCGCCACGTGGAATGTGTGTGATACGATACCCATTGCTCTCCGCATCGTAGGCAAAGTCGGCACCGAGAAAGCCCTGCGCATAGTTCGGTGAACTCCGGTAATCACCGCCCATCTCATACGCATGTGAAGTGCCAAGTTCACCCTGCATCTCCCACATTAGGTCCGAAAACTCACCGCGCGTCGCGATCCGGTTGAGGAGCGGCAGATACCGCTGATACACATGCTCCCAATCCACACCCGACATATCCTCTGTCCAGAAGAAATCGCGCTGGAGTCGCCATGCCTCTCGATACATCTGGTGCCACTCGGCTGTAGGCACAACGGAGGCTTTGATACGATTGAGGTCGATCCACCCCGTTTGCCGGCTCGATCCACCTCTACTTTCGGATTTCTCAACTTTCTTGCCAGCCCTGATAACACGCAAACGGTTCCCGGCTACATAAGCGAGCGTCTTAGCGTCGCGTGAGAGGCGAAAACCGTCAATACCGGAAACAAGCGTATCCTTCTTCTGTTCCTTGAAGTCGTAGACGTGAAGTGTGCCTCTGGGTCCATCACCGCTATCGCTACTGGGCGGTGTATCTTCTCCCGGAAACGCGGTAAAAATCACTTTGCCTTCAATACCGGCAATCTGTCCATAACGTCCACGTGGATACGGGAAGGCGACGACACGTTGTGAAATCCCTTCTACATCTATGGTGATCGGTTCAGGCTTATCCTTCTTCTTCTCAGATTTCTCGTCAGATGCCTTATCACCATCATCCTGCTTTTCCTCCTCACCCTCTTTGTCCTTATCTTCCTTCTCCTCCTCAAGCGGACGGGGTTCCGGCACGAATGGATTCCCTAAAGTCTCCTGCAAAGTTATTAACAAGGGACGCATCGCCGTAGGAAAACCGAGATCAAAGTGGAGAGCATCGTAAACCGGATTGAATTCCCGATAGGAGAGAAAATAGAGATATTTCCCGTCCGGATCCCAGGCAGGTGCGAAATCGCTGAATTCAGGTTCAGTGACGAGCCATGTCTCACCCGTTTCAATCTTGCAGAGTTTTATTGAGCGGGTCGTCTCTGTTGGTGCGAAACTATAGGCGCACCACTTACCATCAGGCGACCAAGACGCACCTCGAATGCTTTGATAATGACCTTTGTCAAGCGTACGGAGTTCGTGTGTCTTTAAATCAATGTGCAAAAGTTCAAAACGGTGGTTAACGAGAAGCACAGTGTCATTTTCATCACTTTCAGTTTGTGGAGAAACCGAAAGTTCCCGGACATGTCCGATGTCAAGCGCGTCAAGGCGGACGACATCAGCACTGCCATCGCGTGTGTGAATCTCAAGTGCCTCTTCACCGCCAGCATCTGAGATAGTGACAAGACGTTTACCGTCGTTAAGCCACTGTGTGAAGCGATAGCGTGCACCATCACGCTCACCATGCTGAAGGACCGCCCCTTCCCAATTTGCCATTGTAAAGGGTTTACCGCGGACTGTTACTGCTAACGCATGCCCGTCTGGTGCTGGTGCGAACTCTTGTAGATACGCGGATGCGTTGACGAACTTTCGTTGTCGCTGGATGCGCGGGCTTCGGAACTCAACATCAACGTGGGTTTCAGTGTCATTCTCAAGATCATAAACAAACAGGTCCGCGCCAGCGTGATAGACAATACGGGTTCCATCCGTTTGCGCCAAACGGCAGTAGTAGGTATCTTGATGCGTGTGGCGTTGAATATCCTCACCGGTAGGCAGACAGGAATAGATATTCCCAACACCCTCATGGTCAGAAATAAAATAGATCCGTTCACCGATCCACATCGGTGTCGTGAAATTACTGTCCACAGGATTGAGGGGCTGAAATTGTCCATCCCCTTCAATATCTATCCAGAGTTGACCTGCCGTACCGCCGCGATAGCGTTTCCAGCGTGCGGGTTCCCGCGTCAACCTACCGAGAACAACACCGCCGGTATCGCCAAAATCGATGTGGTTTGCGGGACCGTACGGTAGGCGTTCTGGTTCTCCGCCGTCCGAACTAACTTTCCATATCCACGGGTCAAATGCTAACCCCGCGCCGCTTGAATAGAGAATATCCTTCCCATTAGCATCCCAACCGACAACAGACACATTACTCCCTTGATAGGTAAGCCGTTTTGCTTCACCGCCAAGCGCAGGCATGATATATACCTCTGACGGTCCCTCTTCACGTCCTGAAAAAGCGAGCAATTCACAATCCGGTGATAAGCGCGGTGAACCCGCAAGACCGAGATTCGACGTGAGCCGCCGCGCGACACCGCCTTCAACTGGCACTGTCCATAAATCATCTTCACATACAAAAACAATAGTATCTTGACATATTGTTGGGGATCTATAATATCCTGACATTCACGCCTCCGTGTTAGATAGTTATATTTACTGGTAAGGTCTGAAATTGCACCCTGAGATTTAAATGCAAAGCGGATATAACAACCTACCCGCTCCGCTTTAACCGCCCCACGCGCTTCGCGTACTTCTCACCGAGATGGAAAACCCAAAATCCGAGTGGGATGAGCAGCACACCGATGATGAGTAATAGAAACAGATTCCCTAACTGACTCTCAACCGATGCATTATCAAGCATCGCGGCACGAATGGATTTGAGCGTATAGGTCGCAGGCGAAATTTTGGAAATCGGTTGAAGCCATACCGGTAACACCTCAATTTCATAGTAGATACCGGAAACCAATAACAGCATAGATTGGATGATACCCGTTGCGGCTTGTCGCTTTTCTGGCGAGAGTAAGGGGAAAATCGCTGCCATCAGACCGATACCGATGAAAGAGAGGCTTGAGATGGCAACAGTGACCGCCATTGTCAGCCAATTCGCGTTTCTTAAGTCGATGTGCTCACCGAAAAAGAGCGGCATTATCGCCAATACCAGACCGGTTCGCAAGAGTCCATATAGGATCGCAAAGAAGCAAGACCCGACGAGATGCGTGATCCGGTAGATCGGTGCCATAAAGGTATACTCAATCGTGCCTTCCCACCGTTCCCACGTAATCGCGTCGCTGACCTCGCGCATCATAATCGAGAGGAACCCCCAGATTAATGCGCCAATCACGAGATAAAGCACATCTTTACTGCTGCCACGTCCTACCATAATCAAGCCGATTGTTAAGGCGTTGACAATAGAATAACTGAAAAAGAGTATTTCCCAACTCAGATACCGCTTCAACAGATTGAAATTGCGTTCAATGAACGCATAGGAAACAATAGTTTCGCGTAGAAGACTCAGCACTACTTATTCGTCCTCCTCAATCTGTTTACCGGTCAACGCGATAAAGACATCTTCCAGCGTCGTAGGGGCACCGTTCTCTGATGGCGTATTAGCGATGAGTTCTTCAACAGTTCCCTCCGCGATAAACCGCCCTTTATCAATAATTGCGATCTTATCGCACAGCTTTTCAGCTTCCACCATATCGTGTGTCGTCAACACAATGACAGCATTCCGCTCTTGACGGATCTCCTCAATAAAGGCTTGCACATCGCGCTTAGATTTCGGATCAAGCCCGGTTGTCGGTTCATCGAGCAGGAGGAGCATTGGCGTTGTCAGCAGCGCACGTGCAATCGCAACTTTCTGTTGCATGCCGCGCGATAGCTGCTCCATCTCCTCGTCCATCCGGTCCGCATCAAAGCCGAGCTTTTCTAAAATCCGTTTTGCTTTGCGCTCGGCTTCCGCGGCAGTGATACCATAGAGACGGGCGGCATAAATGAGGTTTTCTGCTGAAGAGAGCCGTTTAAAGAAGGAGGCTTCAACAGAGACGCGGTTCATCACTTGTCTCACTTTCAGACTATGTGTTACAACATCATCTCCGAAGACGTGAATACTTCCAGCATCAGGTAGAAGTAACGTCGAAATTAGGCGAATCAGCGTCGATTTTCCTGAACCATTTGCACCGAGAATCCCATAGATTTCGCCGATGCCAACTTCCAGTGAGATGTCGTCAACTGCGCGGATGACCTCTTTCTCTCGCTTGAAAAAGTTGAAAATCTTTTGATAAAAACGAAGTTTATTCTTCGTCCGCTTAGTCCGGTAAAAATGTTTCGTTACGCCGTGGACAGCCAAACCGTGGATAGGGTTTTCCACCTTTTTTTCTCTCACTAAACTGAATAACCTCCAAAACCCTTGACTTTTCATGGGGACTTTTATATAT
>VXXH01000439.1 GCA_009835515.1 Candidatus Poribacteria bacterium | reverse complement strand
AAATTAAAGGGTAAGAAATTCCATACAGTATGCTACCAAAGCGTTCCAACAGGGTAATTATAAATGAATCGCAAAACCGATAGACCGAATGTTCTCTTTATCATGTCGGATCAGCACCGATATGACTATCTCGAAACTGCTGAAAATGCGCCTACTGCCCTCAATACCCCAAATTTGCGACGGTTGGCAGAAGCAGGGGTTAGTTTTCCAAATTGCACAGTCAATGCCCCGGTCTGTGCGCCGTCCCGCATTGCACTCGCCTCCGGACTGCAACCGTCTCGACTCGGAGCAGTAGACAACGGAAGTTTTCTGCCCGCCACCGTGCCAACCTACTACCAACAGCTCCGCGACCACGGCTATCGCGTCGGATGTGTCGGCAAACTGGATCTTGCCAAGCCTGACGGCTATAACGGACGCTACGGCGACCGCCCCCGTACCTACAGTTGGGGATTCACACATCCAGAGGAATGTGAAGGCAAGATGCACGCTGGTAGTTCACCAACACCTATCGGTCCTTATACGCACTATCTTCAGGAAAAAGGAGTACTTAAGGCATTCCACGAAGACTATCGGAAACGCAGTAGCGGCGGTTGGATCAAAAACGGTTCCCACGATTCTGTCCTCTCTACGGAAGATTTTGCCGATACCTACATCGGCAGACGCGCAACCGAATTTATTGAGACCATTCCCGACGACTTCCCGTGGCACATGTTCGTCAGTTTCGTTGGACCGCACGATCCGTTCGATCCGCCCACTGAATATGGCGACAAGTATCGGAATGCCGAGATGCCGTCTGCTATCGTTGATAATATGGATGGAAAGCCTGAATGGGTAAAACGGCGCGTTGTTAATGTCAGTCCAGAAGATATTACTGTGACACGCCAACAGTACTGCGCCGCGACGGAACTCATTGATGATCAGATCGGCGAAATGCTGCGGGCACTTGAACAACGTGGAATGCTTGACAATACCTATATCATTTATTCAAGTGACCACGGTGAAATGCTTGGTGACCACGGGCTTTACACCAAAAGTGTCGCCTATGAAGCGTCGTTGCGCGTACCACTTCTTGTTGCTGGACCTGGTATTCCAAAAAATCAGGTTTCAGACAGTTTGGTTGAGTTGATTGATCTGAACCCTACGATATGCGACTTCGCGGATGTACCGGTGCTGCCTCGGATTGATGCCAAGTCTATTGCGCCTGTCCTTCGCGGTGAAACTGAAACGCATCGTACCGAAACGGTGAGTGCACTCCGAAACTTTCGGTGTATCCGGACGGCGACCCATAAACTTATCGAAAACTATAACGATGTGACCGAGTTATACGATCTGGAAAACGACCCCGTAGAGTTATACAACATCGCACAATCAGAACGCAAAATTGCTGGAACCCTCAAGGGACGTTTGGGGAGACGGTTCCGGTCAGAGTTGGGCAAGGATTGATAAATTCAGATGGATACGAATCTCGCTTATGATGCCAAACTCGCATATTACCACATCACACAACTCGCTTTTCCGAGATTAGTGGACAGCGTGGGTGAAGCAGAAGCACAAGACTATATCGTCGAGCAATTCACGGCGTTAGGCCTCGACGTTTCATGGGAACCGTTCTCGTTTACAAAATTCCCCGCCGAGGTATTGCCGCGTATTCTTTCAGTTCTCTTCGTGCCGGTAGTTTTGTTCGTGCCGTGGTTCGGTGAACGATTTCCAGTACTTCTATGCCTCGCTTGCTTACTGAGCCTTGCTATCGCGTTGTTCTTTACCCAATGGCAAAAGCGGCTTGAGGGGTTGTATGATGTCGGTAAGCGGTGTCGTACGGAGAACATCATCGCAAAAAATGGAGTGGAACAAGAAGATAACACCCCTGCTTTTTTGTTCGTCGCGCACTATGACTCCAAATCACAGGTATTGCCGATTGCTGTTCGGGCAGTGTCCTACGGTATCGCGATTACCGGGCTTCTCGTATTGACAACTTTAATGCTCATTAAGCTCTTTGCCGCCGTTTGGTTACCTAATTACATCGTCTGGGGTGTTGCGGGGATTACGAGTTTTTGCCTGTTGCTTTTGCAAATTAATGTGACACAGAACCGCTCCCCCGGCGGGTTTGATAACGCTTCGGGGGTTGGTGTTATGCTTGAGGTGGCGCGCGTAGTGATGGCGCGCGAGGAGAAAAAATCTGTAACATTCCTCGCCACCGGTGCCGAAGAGTACGGCATGTGCGGCGCACTGCGCTATATCCAAACGCATGCCGACGAATATGACCGAGAAAATACTTACGTTATCAATTTAGACGGACTCGGCGTTGGAGACGGTGTTAACGTCGTCACACGCTACGGAATTCCACCAACCCGCACGACGAGGGCACTATCAGACCTGTTTCGTACATCAGGTGAAGCACTCGGTATACACGTCTCGGATCGTTATTTACCTATTGGGGTCGGATTGGACAGCATTCCGATTGCCAGTCGTGGATTTGAAACGGTTACATTAACGGCAAGAGGTGTGGGCAGTGTCGCCTTAAAGGTACACTCAAAACGGGATCGGAGCGAACTGCTCAATACGGAAAGTCTGCAACAGGTAGGTGAGTTAGTTGTCGATGTCATTGAACGTACCTAAAAAAAGGCTTCCAGTCACAGGCGTTATTCTTGCGGGCGGTAAGAGTCGGCGGATGGGGCAGAATAAGGCGTTGCTTCCACTCGGCGAGGGTTCGCTCATTGAACACGTTATCCGTCGCATGCGTCGCGTTACTGACGAACTCTTGCTTATCACCAATGCACCTGCTGAATATGCGCACCTCGGTTCACCGATGCACAGTGATATAATTCCAGACGCTGGTGCGTTGGGGGGTATCTACACCGGTCTGATGCACGCTTCGCATAACACTGCACTCTGTGTCGCATGCGATAGTCCGTTTTTACAACCGAAATTGCTCTCCTATCTCATCTCTATTTTAGGTGAATATGATGCAGTGATGCCTTATACGTACAGTCGTAACAAAGACATCGGGGTTACAAACCCTTCCCACAGCACTGATCAGATGACCCTTCAAACGTTGTGTGCGGTGTACGCTAAACGTTGCTTGCCTGTCATTGAACAGATGCTGAATGAACCCGACTTGCGCGTCCACGCGCTACAGGAACGCGCGAATATCCTGACCCTCGCACCAGAAATTTGGAAAACCTATGATTCTGAAGGTCATTCATTTTTCAACGTTAACACACCCGAAGATTTTGAAAAAGCACAAACTCTGGTGAAACACACAAAATAATTAGACTTCTACTTGTAGTCGCGCAATTTATCGCGCCTCTTCAATTTGTTTACGGCACGCGGCGCGTGCCTACTACTTTTATAAGCCCCATTTCAAAGAAAATTCTATACGCTAACTGCTTTTTTTAAAAAATTTGCCCTGTATGCAACCTTTTGCCCTTTGCATGTATCCTTATATCATAAGAGAGAATCCCATTAGGAGGCACTTATGCAAAGTAACGATGTTACATTAATTCAACAGATTCTCAATGGCGATCAAAACGCGTTTACAGCGTTGGTAAAAAAGTATCAAAAGCAGATACACGCCTTTGCCTGGCGGACGTTAGGTGACTTCCATCTCGCCGAAGAGATTACGCAGGACACCTTTCTTAAGGTTTACCAACAACTTTGGACGCTCAGAGACCCGAATCGCTTCGGTGCATGGCTACATACGATTGTCAGAAATTGCTGTTTAGCGTATTTACGAAAAACGCAGCAACCCATCGAATCTCTTGATACTATGCCTGAAGCGGAGATGGAAAGGGTTTCTTATAACCAATATCTTGAGAAACAGCGCGAGGGTGTTGCGAATGAAACACGGGATAAGGTTGTAAAACACCTGCTCAACAAACTGTCTGAGAATGAACAGACTGTGATAACCCTTCACTATCTGGGTGATATGCGTTGTGAAGAGATTGGCAAGTTTTTGGATGTACCACTGAATACGATTAAAAGCAGACTGCATCGGGCAAGAAAACGGTTAAGGGAGGAAGAATTGATGGTTCGCAAAACATTAGGTGGTTTTGAACTCCCAGACAATTTTACGGAGAATATCATGGAGTGGATTCAGATGAATGAACCCGGCACACGACCCGTCGTAAACACATTATCTGTAACTTCGGATAAGACACTCTATGCCGTTATTGGGGACGAAAGTATTTACAAATTACCTGCCGGTGAAGAAACATGGCGATTGGTTAATAGCGATTTCCTGCGTCAAGATACGCACGGCAGTATACCTATAGCGGAACACAATGGCACGCTCTATATTATTCCATCGCATGAATTATTCGCCTCAACCGACGAGGGCGCAACATGGCATTCAATCGGTCCTTGTCCGAAAGGCTATACACGAGAACTGATAATAACGGAAGAAACCTTTTATCTCTGCCTTGATAACGGTATTTTCCGATCTGATAATGCTGGCAATTCATGGACAGTAATGACCGAGGGCTTACACGATCACTTGACAGAGCACGCTGGCATCCGTTCGTTACGGATACATCAAAGCACACTGTTTGCTGGCACGAATCGCGGGATATACCGACTTAACGCAGGAACTTGGGAACACCTGCAATTGCCAGTGGATGATATTGTTAGTGTCGATCCTGTCGTCGTATCTGAAGACCATATCTATGTGGCAGTATCGGTGAATATTCTGGAAGGCGACGGAACACCGCAAGAGAATTTCATGCCACTCTGGAAAGGCGAGAAACTTTCGTGGTGGGTATTCAGATCCGCCGATGGTGGCGATTCTTGGACAGATATAACACCTGTGGAAGCGCGAGACCTCATGCGTGTCCTTCCGCAGATAACACTGCTCGCCTCAGAAAAAACGCTATTGGTCATTGGAAAGGATAGTGGTATGGTGGTCCGCTCCACCGATGGTGGCGACACTTGGACATATATCGAGTCCTCAGGGATCACGCCTATGCAGTTCAGTGTGGGCAGCACCTTGGCGTTGACCCCAAACACCTTTTACACCCGCGGGTGCACTGGCATCCATCGCTCAACGGATGGCGGTCAAACATGGCACCGGTTTAATACAAGGTTTGAAAGTCGTGTAGACGGTTTAGTCAGTTTCATGGCGAGGTCCGCATCAAATAAGTCACCTGCACTTTACGCGAGGGTAGGTCCAAACCTCGTCAAATCAATTGATGAGGGACGATCGTGGGATGCTGTCAATGTAGCATCAGAGACAGATAGACCCTCGCACAAGGAAAACCCGCCATTGATCGTTCAAGTTGTAGAAACCGACGGTGTGCTTCATGCAAAAGGAATTCGGGGCAATTCCACTGCTATTTTCCGATTATCTAACGATGGCAAGGTCTTAAGCCTTCCTACTGAGATACCTCCCTCTTTTAATTCAGCGAAACTGATGGGCCACGTATTAGGCGGCAGGAGCTTTGATTTCAAAGACGAACGACAAGTGGGGCAAGGACTCATAGTCACGATTTCTTCTACAATTGATCCTTTATCAGACGAGTTGATACAAGAAAACCCGGATTTTGGGGCAGAACGATTCTTAAAACAGTTGATACAAGTCCAGGAAGACTCCGCATTGGCATACGAATTAATATGGGAAGGCCTGTGGGGTGATTTCGCCGTCAGCGGTAAAACATTCTACATGGAATACAACTATAAACTCTTCAGATGGAAACCGGGTGAGACTGAATGGTTCTATACAGGCGTGGAAGAGACGATTGAACTCTCACGTGACAACGTGCGGAGAGGCTTTAAAATCGCTGTTTCAGGGGAAACTGTCTATGTCGGTAAACGGGATGGGCATCTCTGGCAATCCGTTGATGGTGGAGACAGTTGGAACGATGTCACATCGAACCTACCGCTGTCCGTTGCGCATTTCAAAGAGATAGTCTTTGCCGATTCAACGCTTCACGTCGCAACTGACAAAGGCGTTTTCAATTCAAAAGACGGTATTGACTGGAGTCTGCTTATTGATAAAACCGGGGAACCTGTTATTATCAAATCGTTGGCTACAGCTGGAGACTCCGTTTATGGGGCTAACACTGAAGGTATCTATCATCTACAGAGCGATACAGGAACTTGGGAACAGGTCGCCCCGGAAATTTCGGGAAATGTAACTTCCCTCGTTGTTGATGAAAACACGTTTTACGTTGGGACAGAACACCGCGGTGTGCTTCGTTTTGAGCGTTCCGCCTAAACCTATGACAACACTTTGGCTAATTATCCAGCGGGAATTTACCTCGAATGTGCTGACATCCCGATTTATGATCGGTTTTATCGTCTGTCTGATGTCAACGGCAGCTGCCGTTTTTGTTCAGGTTGCGGATTACGAAAAGCGGTTAGCGGCATATCACACTGCCGTTCAGGAATATCAGGACGAGACGCGAACATGGGATCTCTACAGCCAAATTAATCCGAAAGCGCACAGAAAACCGAATTCGCTTAGCATCTTTAACGTCGGAACGGAAAAGTCCGGCGCGGATATGGTGAGCATTGAACTCGCAACACCTATTTGGGAAAGAGAAGCACAAAAACAGGGGTCAGATAATCCTTTTCTCTCAATTTTCCTTTCTGTTGACGTTATCTTCGTCTTCAAGATTGTGCTGAGTGCTTTGGCGATCTTGTTCGCCTACAATACGATTTCGGGGGAGAGAGAGGACGGCACGCTAAAACTGGTGTTATCCAATCCGGTTCCGCGGGATGCCCTTGTGCTTGGGAAATACCTTGGCGGCATATTGTCTCTGTTTCCGATTGTGGTGATAAGTTTCACTGTCGGCATCGTTATTGCTTATGCCTCTCCCGCGACTGATTTTGATATTGGGGATCTGCTACGCCTTGTTATGATCCTTATCGTTTCGCTGTTATACGTGTCAATCTGCTATCTTTTAGGGATGCTTTTATCTATATGGACAAAAGAAGCAGCGACGACTTTGATCCTCTCAATGTTTGTCTGGGGGATTCTGACAATCGTTCATTCAAATGTGGCAACGTTTGCAGTTGCGAAATTCCCGCTGTATAAGCCTCAACCCGAAAA
This sequence comes from Candidatus Poribacteria bacterium, assembly GCA_009835515.1. Classification (GTDB taxonomy): domain Bacteria; phylum Poribacteria; class WGA-4E; order WGA-4E; family WGA-3G; genus WGA-3G. The sequence goes on along the minus strand of VXXH01000439.1, from coordinate 318 downwards.
AGAAGCGCGGCAACAGATAGCGCAGATATGGGAAGAGTTCAAGGAAGCGCGTGATACCTATATGCTTCAAGAGATCGGGAACAAACTACCACTTGTTGCTATTTCTTATGAAGGATATGAAGGCCCCATCATTATGGGGATTGACACGAGTTCACCGGGGGATCTGGGTTTTAAAGAATTCTATACCATTAAGCCGCTTCACAATGCGAATGTGTCCAAATTTCGGGAGATATTAGGCTACCAAGAATCCCTCCGCATTGATTATGCGAATAAAGCCGAGGAGATCCTCAAACGGAGAGAAGATGTCGGCGAAAGAAA
>VXXH01000541.1 GCA_009835515.1 Candidatus Poribacteria bacterium | reverse complement strand
GTATGGCCCTCAGACCATGCCGGTGTGGTTGCACAACTTGTGTTTTTAAAAAATTAACTGAGGTGTAGCATTATTCGGGGAATCCTAACCGATCACGCATCACTATCAGACAAAACTTCAAAAGGAGATTTGAAAATGCGAATAATCAAACTATTCTTCATCGTACTACTGGTTACTTCACTGTTTCCTGTGTTCATTCTATTAAGTTGTTCTAGACCTGTTAGCGAAATGGAAGGGAGAGTAACGGAAACAACACCAACTGAACCGATCAGCGATGGATTTGAACTGATTTTAGAAAAAACTGACAAGGGTATGATAAACGCCCTTGCGTTTTCGCCAATGGGAAAGCAGTTGGCTGTTGCGAGTTCGGAAGGGCTCTGGATATACGATACCGATGGCGGAAGAGAACCCTCCGTGCTCATCGGACATGAGGGAGAAGTTTTAGCCTCGGCCTGGTCAGACGACAAAACGCTTGCGAGTGGAGGAAAGGACAAAACGGTACGACTGTGGGATGCGAAAACAGGAAAACTGCTGAAGACTCTTGAGGAACACACAGGTGAGGTAAATGTACTTACATTCTCACCAGATGGCAAAACACTTGTGAGTGGGAGTCGGTCTAAAGTGGATTATTTCTCAAAATTGCCCGACAAACCGATGAAATCCCTGTTTGAAGAGCCAATAAAGTTGCCCTCGGATCCAGATGAACTCACGGAATATCTTGACGAACTGGATAAAAAAAATGAAGAGTACATCAATGAAGAAAGCAGGAAAAGATTGGATCGGCTACTGGGGCTATCTAACAGTGAAAATTTCGACAACACCATTCGCCTTTGGAATGCTGAAACCGGAGAATTCTTGCAGACCATTAAAGGTTCAGGTAATGCTTTGTCGTTTGTGGATAACAGAACGCTTGTAAGTGCTTCTAGCGGTCGATTGGTTGTTCCCAGAGGATTTCAGCGGCATTCCATTGGTGCTGATGGTCACAGTGTAAGAAATATTTTGGTTGCTGAGAATGGTGAGGACAATGGTGTGAGTACCCTTGGTCCGGGAAGTTCATATCAAGGTCAATTCTACAGATATGGTGCTTCTATCTGTACTGCTATCTCTTCAATTGTGTTCTCACCTGATGGTACAAAACTTGCCAAGGCAAGGGCGCGCGTCATAGCCAGCGGCGGCAGTGAAACCTATGAGAGCATCAAAATCAAGGTGATTATGACATCTGATAGTATTATGGGTTATCCTACTACTAATGTGAAATACATAGATGTAAAATCTCTAATAGCTGCCATGGCATTTTCCCCGAGTGGCAACTATCTTGCTATTGGTGGACCAGAGGCATCAATCCAATTATGGGATGTCAAAGGAAAGAAACCTCTACATACCTTTGACCAGAATACTGTTGGAGCCACTGCATTAGCACTTTCAAAGGATGGAATGCTTGCCAGCGGAAATCGGGATGGGATAATCTTCCTATGGAGAGCCAAGTGATTCCTGGCTAACATAAGGGACCTGAATGTTGCTAACACTTTGGACACCGCTCTTACCCTACACAATCCTTGTGTAGGAGGTATCCGCCACAGTAAGAGGTGGTCAAAAGGTGTTAAGTGTCAATACCACTGAAAAAGTATTTGGGCAGTTAACGCGTAAGTTTCGGAGCAGAGGTGAAAGTCTGCCCGTTGTATTGCTGCCCGTTTCTCAACTTTTCTATCCATTTCGGATAGAGGTAGGCGGGGATACCCAGGACGACCTGATATGCCCGTTGGGACTTAATTCACCCTATGGGGAAACGCCTACTGGTGGAGCGATAATAAGACGGTTGCCTCTTTGAGAAGACCGCAGTTGCTACGAAGCCGAAGCCCCACGCTTTCGCGTGTGGGTGGTATCACTGGTGATTTGGTGATTTTTCACTTAATTTTAGTGCAATAAATTGTTTATGGAGGATATGATGAAACTGTTCATGTTTACGTTAATTGGTGTTTGTTAGCAGTGTCGATGCTGCTGATACAAGCGCAAGAAGCGGAGGCATCGGGAGTACACTGGTTCAACGACCACTCTTGGAACAACGGCTGGCTCTATACACCCAACAGAATCAGAACCACTTCAAAATGGCATTGGCACGTTTGGGAACCCACCAGCAGTATTGATCGCCATCTGCATTGGCGGAACACAGCGAACTGGCATTACAGTAAATCCGGGCATCAAAACCCCACGGTAGGCTGGCGCTTCCCGATTTGGGCACGCGATCCGTACAAGAAGTCTTGGCGAGCGATCCATAAGACAACGAAGAGTAGCATCGCTGCGTGGCGTCTCATGAATCCGACATTGGACACAAGAAGGAATTGGCTTGCAGGCCGGTATTGTCCGCAAATATGCCCGATACGGCATCGCTGACCTGCACGAGACAGAACACGGGTGTAGGGGCATTTTCTCTGAGATTGCACGCGGTCGAGTATCAACCTGTCCGCGTCATTTTTAGCCGAGATTGGATCCATCTCTATCCGTGGGGGCAATTGACTTCATGATAAAGAAATTTCACATATCTGATTTGAGAAACACACTCGCACATATCCTTGAACACGAACGACGGTTGGCACACGCGAATGAAGCGACCACACAACAATATGTCGTGCTGCCGATTCTCAGAGCTTTGGGATGGGAGGATGCTAATTTAGCGTCTATGGAGATTCTGCCGGAATATCGGGTTGAAAGCAGATGGGCTGATTATGCTCTGAAAGTAGGGCGGGGACCCGCATTATTTATTGAGTGCAAGAAGTGGAACGAACCTCTTGAAAGACACGAAAACCAAATTATAACCTATGCTTCTTACTCAAATGCTCCTATTGCGGTTCTAACTAACGGAAAAAACTGGCGGTTTTACCTTTTAGAGAAAGAAGGGACACCTATAAGCAACAGAATTTTTCATGATTGTGATATTGATAGTAAGAACCTAAATGCTGCCGTATACCGTCTGGGAAAATATCTCTTAAGAGATAACATATTATCAGGAGCCGCAACGAAAGACGCAGAAAAAGTATGGCAAGATAAACGGGGTGTGGAAAACTTGGTCCCACAGCATATAAGGGATTATTATGAGACCAGATACCGTTCCGAAAAAGTCAGGGAGTTTTATGGATACGTTGCCGAAACACAAGATTTGGCTAAAAAAGCAGGTTGGGAATTAACCCTGAAATTTACGCAACGTTATTGTGGTTTTTGGGTAGAAAGGGAAACAGATCAAAGAGAAATATGGGTATATGGAGTCCACCTTGATTATAACCCGCTTCGGTTCTTTGTCAAGATAACACAAGAGGAATCAGAAAAATTGAGAAACCAATATGGATACGGCACTGTCTATTATCATACGCATGTAGGACAAGCTTTTTATACTATTCCTGGAAATGTTGATCAACTGTTCTCGGTGCTTGAATTCGCCTATAACAAACATCGCGGCATCTGATTGTGAAATTACGGATTCGGCTTGTGTTTCCATAGCCGACATCTTTTTTCGCTGGTAGGCTCTGCTGTAACTGGAGATGTTCTTTTCCTTGACTATTCTCACCAGATGTTTTACGATTTCCTTACGTTTCCGTTCTTGGATTACGTTTAGGGATAGGGAGTCCGCGTATTATGTTGTGTTTCGTTTTTCAGAAAATGTTGCGAAACTTCATGTTTCTTTTGGAGGTTATCGCTTTGATTATGTTTACGGCTTGCCATGAAGAGACCGTCGAGTCGGAGATTGTTTTAATAGGGGATGGGGACTATATGTATATCGCGCGAGTCACAGCACCCTACACAGAAAATGATTCACGGATACAGGTTTATGTTTTCAACGACCCCGTTCGAGAAAAGGTTGGGTCTTGGATATCAAAAAGTCAGATGTTAGCAACTCGTGAGAAACCGCCGGGCGGGTGGGGAATACGACAAGTGGCACTTCAATATTTTCGGAACGACGCATGGGTGTATGCAGAAGATGTAACCGAATTTGAAGACCACTACCTTGTTCCGATTAACGATAAAAAGAGAAAAGTCAGTCTGAAAGAGGTGCGTTTCCCGATTCCGGTGAGGCGTTATTAAGCATCTTTTTTTAAAAACCGACATCAAAAGGAAATTACGTATTGTGAATACTGTCAAATGTGTAAGTTTTTTAGGACTCTTGATCTTTCTATGGAGTGCGACGGTCTATGTCCCAGCTGCCGATGGACAGACCGTTCATGCGTTGTTGGTAGTCATGGATGACGATCCGAGTATTGGCAGGAATGTGAGAGTTGATAAGAAACGGATTCAGCATATGTTGGATTCAGTTGAAAATGAACTGTCCTGGGACGTTGAAAGAACGGATTTGCTAAGCTCCGAAGACAACGCAACGCGCGCGAAAATTTTGGAGTGGGTCAAGAACATTCGCGCGAATCCGAATGATGTGGTGTTCATCTACTATGCCGGGCACGGTGGTATGAATCGCAGTAAAGAAACGTTTCTTGCGACCGAGGGGCAATATCTCTACCGAAAAGAACTCGTCAACGCGCTGGAAAACGTTAAATTACCGCGGTTAACATGCCTTATTACAGACTGCTGTAGCAGTCTCGCTCAGTCTGCGTTGGACGCGACGCTGCAAAGCAGTCGGAGCGGTGCCAGAACCGCAGGTGCGGTCTTGAAGAACCTATTTCTTGAGCATAAAGGGTTCTTACATTTAACGAGTGCGACCGAAGGCCAATACGCGTGGAGCAATGTTGTGAACGGTGGATGGTTCACCATGAGTCTGATAAATGCGATGGAAGCCGATCCCGATGGAAATCGGGACAGATTTCTTTCTTGGGAGGAAGTTTTTGTAAAGGCGCGCGAAAATACGGAGAAACTCTTTACACAAACGACTTTCACCGTAGAACAACAGGCCAGGATGAGACAACTGGGGATTACCAGCCAAACGCCGAAAGCGTATACGCTTCCCACCGGTACCGCTTTAACAGCAGGGGCGTTCTTTACGATAGACGGATTAAGAGAAGTGAATCTTATCTTTGCTGTCGTTGTACTTGGAACCTTAGCCATTTCAGGTCGGATTTCACGGAAGTTGAAGAAACAGTATGCCGGCAGAGATCGGATCGCTGCACAGAGAAACAAAGCCTGGGCAATCCTTTTCATTGAAGTGGTCATCTGGATTGGGTTTAACATTTTCTATGAGTTTTCCAGGGCGAATTGGTTATGGATTGGCATCGGTGGCGTTGTGGTGATCGGTATCATCTTATCTCGGAAACGCAAACAGTATGCCTAATGGATTCGCATGTTTTGTTTTCAACCCGTTTTGGGTGGCACGGCTATAAACCACCACCGCTGTTCTATCACGATAGGAGGAATTGATTGAATTTCACACAAATTTGCTTTTCATTTAAAGGACGAATCGGGAGAGGTACGTGGTGGCTGCTACAGCTGCTCATCGTGGTTATCATTGTGATCCTCGAAGCGGTTGACCCCGAACTCTTTGATCCGGATTCTCTAAAAGTTTCACACTATCTCATCACCTTAGTGGTATTGGTGTGGATAGAGTTGGCAGTCGCTGCGAAACGCTGGCATGATCGGAACAAATCAGCAGTGTGGATCCTGTTTTCCTTCATCCCGATTATCGGTCAGATTTGGACAGTGGTGGAATTAGGTTTCCTGAGAGGCACAAAAGGACACAATCGTTTTGGGCCTGACCCAGTGAAACATTGATGGCAGTATCTGGGCATGAGGTGTTTGTGCCTTATCAATCTTATGGAAGTACCCTTGAAATTTTACAGGAAAGGTTTGTATTATGGGAGCAACGCATCACACTTTACCCTTACCGCCTCGACCGAGTCAGATGTCCGTCAGGTCAACCAGAATTGACCCCAGAAGGATTCGCGTCGTCGTTCCGGTCTATAAGGACTGGGAAGGTCTAAAAATTACACTGGAGAGCTTAGGGAGACTAAATCCGCGTCCGGGAGCGATCACGGTTGCAAATGACAACGCCGATACGCGCGCACCGAGTTGGTTAAAAGCGTATTCCATACAAGTCATCAATTATCGGAAAAATAGAGGTCCCGCGTATGCCCGGAATCGGGGAGCTGAAAATCCAGGGACGGACTATGACTGGATTTATTTTACGGACTGCGGATGCGAGCATGTCAGCAACCTCATCACACATTTCAGAAACGCGCAGGAAGCAAGCGGTGATGCAGTGGTCGCGGTATGCGGGACGGTGAACGGGAAAGGATCGGGAAGGATCAATCGGTACATGACGGAGATGGGGATTCTCAATCCGCCGTTTGAAGCAGCGTTAGGCCCGCGCGGTGAAAAAATTCCCCAGGCGATTATCACTGCGAATGCTTTGGTATACGCGCCTGCCTTCCATCAATTAGACGGGTTCTCAACAGCGTTTGGAGAAGCGGGCGGTGAGGATTTAGACTTAGGAATTCGGCTCAGGGAACTCGGTAGATTGGTGTATGCCCCGCGTGCTACCGTTTCCCATGAATTTGCGGAGGATATGCAAGACTTTCAGCGCAGATTCGAGCGATACGGGAGAACGAACCGGCTCGTTGAGCAGGTGCATCAGCTGCCATCCTTGAGACCTGAACCGTTCAAAGCCACACCAGAATTTAGCGATTTAGCGGAACTGCAAATTGAATCACTCTGTAAAGGGTATGACGAGGCGCAACTGGCGAATAGGGTAAGGATGCCAGTTAGATTCCTGAAAAGAGTGGCACTTGAGATATTGAAGATATAAGGCAAAATAGTGTGGTAGTTTCCACCATACTTCATTCGGATTACAAATCCCGGTCTGTAGTGATTATTGTAAATCAATATCCCCAATCTTCATGTGCCAAGGGTGCGCGATTGAGCGTATCTCTATATGTTCGCCATTGCGGACTATGATTCGGCTGCGCGCATTAGAATCGATTTAGCCCTTACCTATCGTAATCAGGGAGATGTATAGCACACCCTTGGACAGTATGATGCTGCCATTAGTAATTGGCATTCTGCTGGAAAACGCAACTCTAACTCATTTCCTTCCCATTGCATGACTTCTAATCACACCAGTTTGGAATTGAAATTTGGGAGGAGGGTTTTATGAAGAAATTCTTGATTTTTGCGAGTATTTGTATGTTGTTAGGGCTATGTGTTGTATATGGTGATACATCAGCACAAGAGGTGTGGATGCCGGATCCGAATTTGCGACAATCCGTTCGAGTAACTCTTGAGTTACCTGATGACGCATCACTTACACAGCTGGTAATGAACCAATTGACCGGACTGGATGCCGCTGACAGTCAGATAACAGATTTGACCGGATTAGAACACGCCAAAAACTTGACTTGGCTCGGTCTTGGTGGAAACGAGATTCGTAACTTACGC
>VXXH01000838.1:7075-7392 GCA_009835515.1 Candidatus Poribacteria bacterium | reverse complement strand
ACACTCAGTTGCGTTCGGGAAACGCTCCCATTTCTAAATTTGATACATATATAATACCACAAATTAGTCGAAAATTCAAATTAAACTCATATTTCCAACAGAAGCAATCAGCAATCAGCAGTCAGCAGTCAGCGAACGCAGTGGATCGCGAGCACAGCACATCGCGAGCATAACTCGCTCCTACATTAGAGCGCAGCACATCGCGAGCATAGCTCGCTCCTACAGATGATCTGCATTTAAGGGACACCTCTATGCGAATGGGTGGACTCGGCAAGAATCTTCGTTGCCTCAGCGATGTCGCGTTGTATTTGTCGAAT
>VXXH01000838.1:0-7065 GCA_009835515.1 Candidatus Poribacteria bacterium | reverse complement strand
GATTCGGAAATTTTCGTTCACTCCTAATTTTCTCTACCAAAAATATTTCTACAGGCTTGCCGTAGACGGTTTCATCAAAATCGAAGAAGTGACTTTCCACCTGAACAGTTGTGCCGTTAAATGTAGGACGCACACCGATGTTCAACACACCGTCTAACCACCGTTCCTCTAACTTCGCCCGGATAGCATAAACGCCATTTGGTGGACACACTTGATTCTGTGTGTCTATATTAGCAGTTGGGAAACCAATTTCTTTGCCACGTCCATCACCATGAACAACATGACCCAGCAAGGAATAGGATCGTCCTAATAATTGTGAACTACAATGCAGATCACCGTGCGAGAGAGCTTCTCGAATTCGGGTGCTGTGGACGGGTGCCCCATTGATCTCCGTTGGTGGAACAATAGTGACATCAAACGGATATGCCTCACTGAGTTCTGCCAGCCGTTGCGCGTTCCCTGCGCGGTCCTTCCCAAACTGACAAGCATATCCAACGACAACATGTCTGGCACGACACTTTTCTAAGAGGACCTGTTCTACAAATGATTTGGGAGACATTGCTGCTATTTGTGCATCAAAACTGAGCATGACAATTTTATCAATACCGAGCTGCTGCAGAATTTCGACGCGTTTGGAGATCGGCGTCAGAAGCGGTGGACACCGTTCTGGTGCGAGGAAGGCGAGGGGATGTGGATAAAAGCCGACCAAGACACTTAGCAACTGATGCTGTGCAGCCCGTTCAAGAAGGGTACTGATAACCGCTTGATGCCCAATATGAATCCCATCAAACACGCCGAAAGTAACCACTGTGCCTCGATCGAATCGGGTTATGTCATCCAACCTACAAGTTGTGGGGCCGGCTTGTAGATCGCTCCTATTATTAGGGTTTTCCACGTTGGTCAATCCTTCTGGCAATCACCATGTTCCAAAGCACTCTGATCAATGTAGCGTTGTGCAGTTTGAACAAGGGTATTAACGGCTGCAAGGTAAGGCATGAGAACTCTGCAACCTGCAGCGCGTGCGTGTCCGCCCCCTTCAAACTCAGATGCGAGTTGGCTTACATCAACGTGTCCCTGGCTCCGCAGACTCACTTTCGCGCTTCGATCGGCCATCTCAGACACACAGAGTGCCACCTCAACACCGGCTATTGCTTGAATCTGATTCACGATGCCTTCTACGGCATCAGCAGTTGCTCCGGTTTTTCTGAGCATCCGTTGTGTAGCGTACACTGATGCGATCTTTCCATCATCAGTCACCTGTAATGTGCGGAGGATTTCACTTGAGAGCCGAATTTTAGCGGCAGGCAGTTGCTCATAAACGTTTCGGTAGACTTCATCTGGTGCGAATTCCCCTATCTCAATTAATTCTGCAGCGATTCGATGTGTTTCAGCCGTGGTATTGCTGTAGCGAAAACAACCGGTGTCAAACATAAGTCCTGTATAAAGACAGAGTGCACAGGATTTATCTATTGGTGTCTGGTGATATTTAATGAGTTTATAGACAATCTCCGACGTAGAAGAAGCTGAAGGCATAATGAGGTTGATGTCCCCGAACGCCTCTGCGGTGGCGTGATGGTCAATGTTAACGAGTTTGTGCGTCGGCAGCAAGGATTTGGCAAGTGTTTTCCCAATTCGTTCGAGTGTGCTCGCGTCTAATACAATTAACACTTCCGGCTGATAGGTTCTAAGTGCGTGTACATCCTCAATGCTCTCCCAGCAAGGCAGAAATTTATAGTTCGCCGGTACAGCATCTGTATTAAATATTTTAACGGATTTTCCGAGCCTCGTGAGAAAGAGGTAGAGCCCTAATTCGGAACCGATTGCGTCGCCATCAGGGTTAATGTGCGTTGAGAGTGCGAAGTCATGGTAGCGATTGAATAGGGTAAGGAGTGCACCGTAGTTCTGCATATCCACTATCTTTAAGGTGTTCATGAAAGGTCGGTTGCCTGTTCTTCGGATGTCTCGTCTTCTGATGTAACAGACTTGAGGAGTCCATCTATTTTGAAGAGGTAGTCAGCGGACTCATCAATAGCAAACCTGAGTTCCGGCGAATACCGGAGCGTGAGGCGATTCCCGATTTCTCGCCTGAGAAATCCTGCAGCACTTTTCAGCCCTGCGAGTGTTTTATCCTTCTGTACCTCGTCCCCAATAACACTCACTTTGACGTCCACATACTTCAGGTCCGGTGACACTTCTGCCTGTGTGACAGTACAAAATGCGACACGCGGATCTTTGACAGAGCGTTGGATAATCTCACTCAATTCCCGTTGAATGAGGGCGCCCACTCGATCTTGTCTTCTACTATCTGCCATGTTGTCCCTATCTTTCAGAGCAAGTTTGACTTGCGAGTTTCGTCAGAAGAAAAATTCTGTTTCGTAATCTACTAACTCAGCGTCTACATTTTTCTCAACAAAAGCGATGACATGCGAGATAAGTTTATTGAGATGCGCTACATCGTTGGAAACAGAAACAGCGGCTAATACCGCGAGCTGATGTGCATCTAACGCTTCAACTTCGGCAATAGCGATATTAAAGCGGTTTTTGAGTCTATCGACAAGACTTTTGATAACCCGGCGTTTCGCCTTCAACGATTGGCTATCAGGGATGCGTAGCCGGATTTTACAAACACCGATATGCATTAATAAGGTGTTAATTAATTGTGATAGTAGGTGCGGTGTTCAACCGCGCTGTTTGTGTAAATAGGTCATTCTACGACCTCAGGTGCTTACGAAAGGGAACGTGCGACTTGTTCGTGGACATAACACTCAAGCACATCACCAACCTGCAGGTCGTCGAATGTCTCTATGCCGATGCCACATTCATAGTTCGCTTGTACTTCGTTCACATTATCTTTGAATCGGCGCAGCGAATTGACTTTTCCTTCGTGAATCAAACGATTATCGCGAAGGATACGAAGTGGTTGATTGTAAGAGATGCGCCCCCAATTGACGTAGCTGCCAGCAACTAAACCGAGCCGTGGCACCTTAAACAATTCGCGAACTTCTGCGCGCCCGATAACCACCTCTCGGACTTCAGGATCAAGTAAGCCTTCCATCGCCGATCGGATATAGGAAATGAGGTTATAGATTATGTTGTAGGTCCGAACATCAATTCCCTCAGCTTCTTTGGCTTGTACGGCTTCTGTCGTAGGATGAACGTTGAAACCGACGACAATAGCATCAGATGCGGAGGCGAGCAAAATGTCGGTTTCAGTAATACCGCCAACGGCCTGGTGGATGATGTTGATCTTAACTTCATCGGTAGTCAATTCGAGCAGCGATGAGGCAACGGCTTGTATGGAACCTTGGGTGTCACATTTGAGTACAACATTTAATTCTTTAATCTCGCCTTCCTGAATCTGTTGGAATAGATTTTCCAAGCTGACATGGCTGTTTGCGCCGAGTTGCTCGGTTCGGTACTGATCTTGTCGGGTTTCGCTAATGGTGCGGGCATCTCTATCAGATTCAACGACGTAGAACTTGTCGCCTGCCTCAGGTACTCCGGTAAAACCGAGTACCTCAACAGGGACCGAGGGTCCGGCTTCTTTCATCCGTTTCCCAAAGTCGTCCATCATAGCCCTCACTCGTCCAGAATATCTACCAGAGACAAAGACATCTCCAACCCGCAAGGTGCCGGACTGTACAAGAACAGTAGCAACTGCGCCACGTCCTTTATCTACCTGTGCTTCAATAACCACGCCGCGAGCAGATTTATTAGGGTTCGCCTTAAGTTCAAGAAGTGCTGCTTCCAAAAGGAGCATCTCAAGCAAAAAGTCGATGCCTGTTCCTTCTATAGCAGAAGTTTCAACACAAATTGTTTGCCCACCCCAGTCTTCAGGGACAAGCTCATGTTCTGTTAATTGTTGTTTGATATAATCTGGACGCGCGCCAGGGACATCTATTTTGTTAATAGCGACGACAATAGGGACTTTAGCAGCTTTTGCGTGGTTAATCGCTTCAACAGTCTGGGGCATGACGCCGTCGTCAGCTGCAACAATGAGCACAACGATGTCAGTCACCTGTGCGCCACGTGCGCGCATTGCGGTAAAAGCGGCGTGCCCCGGGGTATCTAAGAAAACGACACTGCCTCCGTCTAAAGTCACATGATAAGCCCCGATATGTTGTGTAATATTCCCTGCCTCAGATTCACTGATGTTTGATTGACGAATAGAGTCCAAAAGAGAGGTTTTGCCGTGGTCAACGTGTCCCATAATTGTTACAACTGGTGCGCGGGGTTGCAAAGATTCTGGCGGATCGGGCATCTCGACTAACAGTTCGTCCTCAAGTGTCGGTGATTTGATTACAAGAAAATTTAAGTGTTCCCCAAGCATCAGAAGGGTATTATAATCAAGCCGTTGATTTATGTTTGCCATTACCTTTAATTTCATGAGTTGCATAATCAGTGCCGAGGGTTGCAACTCAAGTGCCGCAGCGAGGTCCGCAACAGTTGCGCCCTCTTCGATTTGCAAATCGTTGGTTGTATTAGATAATGTCTCTGTGGTGTCTTCAACTGCCCCCTGAGGTGTAGAAACGGTTTGCACCGATTCCACTATCTCGGGCTCAATCAACGCGACGGTATCCGCATCAAGGGTACTCCTATCATCTTTAACGCGGACACCATGTTCTTCCAAGAGCGCGACAAGTTCCTTGGTTGTTATGTCGTATTGCTTTGCTAATTCATAAACCGGTGTCCCCTGATCTTTTTTTTCTTCACGATTCCCTTTGGCGGGTCTTCGCCGCTGGCGTGGCTCTTTGCTCATGATAGTTCCTCCTGTTTTCCTATTGTGCTGGCGGATTTCTCGGTCCATTGAAGAAGGACTTCCTCAAACCGCTGTATAACCCCAGTTGTCAGTTGTACACGTAATAACGCATTAATCCGTCTCGGCGCCTTAAACGCTTTCTGAATACAAGACTGAGAGCGGCAGACATAAGCCCCGCGCCCGTGCAATTTTTTCCGGTTGTCAATTTCGAGTGTTTCATTCTTTTGACTTGCAAATCGTATCAATGTTTTTTGCGAAAACTTTCCGCGGCACCCAATACAAGTGCGAATAACATCTGTCAACAATTTCACCCACTTTTTTCAACCTACAATTGGTATACCGCTAATCCTCGCGCAGGTATTAGATATCAGAAGATAATGCGCTCAAAAGACTATTCAGATTCAAGGTCAAGATCATCGTTTTCAGCAGTAACGTCGCCTGCCTCAACATCCTCTTTGGAATCTATCAACAGATTATTCTCCGCGTCGGGGTTTTCCGATGCCTCAACTTCAGGGGTCTCGACATCCGCATTGACCTCAACCTCCTGATCTTCGATTACCTCAGGCGTATCAGGTATCTGTTCTTCAAGATTTTCGTCAGTCTTGTCTTCAGGGCTATCCTGCACATGTTCATCAACCTTATCAGAATCAGGTTCTTCGGGTTTAAAGAGTTCGTTAATCGAAAGAGTAGCTTCGGATTCACCTTTTATGTCAACTTTCCAGCCGGTCAACCTTGCGGCGAGCCGTGCGTTCTGTCCGCGTTGGCCAATAGCTAAGGAGAGTTGATCGTCCGGTACAATCACGCGTGCGCTTTTATTTTCATCGTCAAGTTCGACTCTACGGACCCCGGCGCGACGCCCCAAAGCATTAGCAATAAAAGCACTGATATCCTCGCTCCATTCAACAAGGTCTATTTTCTCACCATCAAGTTCGCTAATAATATTTTGGACGCGAGTGCCTTTAACACCGACACATGTGCCAACAGCATCTATACCTTCTTCTGTCGCTTGAACAGCCACCTTCGCGCGATTGCCCGGATCCCGTGCAATCGCCATAATACGTACCTGCCCTTCGTAGATTTCAGGAACTTCTTGCTCAAACAACACTGCCACCAGATCTCGGTGCGTTCGAGATACGATGACAGGGGCACCACGGGTCTCATTTTTTACGGATAAAATCAGACATTGTAAGCGTTTGCCACGTTCATAGTTCTGTGAGCGTGGTATCTCACGGGGCGGCAAAAAAGCTTCCGTCTGCTCAAGATCTAAAATGATACCGCCACGTTCAAAACGCTGGACATAACCGGTGATGACCTCACCCTCGCGACCGGCGAATTCCTGATAGATTCTTTCGCGTTCCGCCTGTTTAATTTTTTGGAAAAGGATTTGCTTCGCCAATTGCGCTGGAATTCTACCAAAGTCGCTCGGATTGATTTCGACCTTCAACATCTGACCGAGTTCAATATCATCCTGAAGTTTCACGGCTTCCTCAATAGGAATCTCTGTGGAAAAATCGCGCATAATATTAACGACTTTTTTAGGGACGTAACAACGTATATCACCTTTTTCCAAATCAATTTCAACAGAGACATTGGCATCGGGTCCGTAAACTCGGCGTGCAGCAGCGCGGAGTGCTTCCTCTATCGCCTCAACAAAGACCTCTTCAGGTAAATCTGTCTGCGCAGTATTTTGACGAATAGCGTTTTGGAGGTTCTCTAACATAAATAACGTTTGCGAACTCCTATTTCATATAGACTTGGGACAACAAGTTATACAATTCCAGTCCGCGTACTCCTTTCCAATTTTTTAGATAAGGTGCGATGTGCATCCTTCGCTTTTGCCAGTTACCATTTTAGATGTATATGTGCCTTGCGAATTTGTGAAAGTTGAACAGAGATACTGTTTCCGCCAGTTTGCGCCAAAACGACCCGCTCTGGATGTACTTCGACAACTGTGCCTTGTACATGAGATCCGTGTTCATTTTCTGATTCGGAACCGACTTCTATCTGAACGGTTCGCCCACAATTTCGCCGAAAATCCTTGGCAGTTCGCAAAGGTCTATCTATCCCGGGTGAAGCAACTTCCAACTGTGCGTAATTCGCTAAATGCTCATGGACTTCTAAAATCGGGTGTACAACATGGTTCACTGCTTGGCAATCTGCTACCGAAAGGCCGCCTTCCTTGTGAATGAGTAAGCGCAGGGTCTGTTCGTGCGTTTCAACATCGACGAGTTCGATACCATCAATGTCGAGCATGGGTGCTAACATTTCAATAATAGAGTTTTTTTCGGTTGTTGTCATGTCTATAA
>VXXH01000206.1 GCA_009835515.1 Candidatus Poribacteria bacterium | reverse complement strand
GACAAGGGGCTATCAAGATGAAAATTACGAAAAAAGTATTGATGTTCATAGGATACCTTTCAGTCGGAATTTTATTGTCTTGTGGCTCAAGTGTCAAGCAGCAAGCGACGCGAGGCGAAAAAGTTGCCGCGCGACCAGACCTCGATCAAATTGCGAAAATTGGCAAAGCAGCCACTGTACAAATAGGGAGTTTAAGCGTTGAAGGACCACCAACATTAGGGAGTGGATTCTTTGTTAGACATGATTTGATTGTCACCAACGTTCACAATATCAACCAGAAGTCTTTTGATGGTGCTGTCAGTATTGCTAAATTGGTTAACAAACCGACATGGTACACGATTGAAGGTGTCATGGCGAGTGATCCGAAACGAGATTTGGTTATTTTAAAGGTTAAAAAGGTAAGTGGTGAAGACGCGCATATTCTTTCACTTGGCGATAGTGGAACAGTGGAGGAAGGTAATAGAATTATAGCCATGGGCAACCCACGCCAAGATGACAAATTCTTGCAGGGCGATGTTTCAGTCGGTTCAATCAGTCGAGCCAGTCCCAATTTCCTTAGCTTAAGAGCGAGGAATATTCGTAAAGGATATAGTGGTGGACCCGTCTTAAATGTTCATGGAGACGTAATAGGCATTATATTCCGAGGGTATAGAGTGGGGGCAGGCTATGCGATTCCTTCAAATTATCTTCGGGAATTACTCAAGGACCTACCAACGCAAGCAAAACCTTTAGAAAAATGGCGTGAGGAACCTCTCATTCGCTACTATAGTGCAGTGGATGCGGAGGCCCGTGGGGAATTTAAGAATGCTATCAAGGTCTATGATACGGTTATCCGTCTCGCACCAGATTTTGCTGATGCCTACATCAACCGTGGAGATGTGAGAAAAAAGTTAAGTAATTTTGAGGGTGCCATCAAGGACTATAGGACAGCGATTCGCTTAGGTCATGATTATACTTATGTCTATGTCAAAAGTGGTCTTGCGAAGTCTCATTTAGGGGATGAGAAGGGTGCGTTTGAAGATTATGATATGGCGATTCGTCTAAAACCAGAGGATTATCTTCTGGCTTCAGCCTACGTCAATCGTGGCAGTGCGAAGTCTGCTTTAGGAGATAATACCGGAGCAATTGAAGACAGCAACACGGTGATTCACTTGAAACCAATGGATGCTATTCTTGCTGCGGCTTACAGCGTTCGAGGCAAAGCAAAGTCGGCTCAAGGCGATAATGAAGATGGCATCAGAGACTATGATAAGGCTATCCAATTAGAATCAAATTATCCTGAGTTTTACTATGACCGAGGTGTCGCCAACACTGACCTAGGGCGTACTTCAGCGGCAGAAACTGACTTCAAAACTGCATTGAAACTGTTAAAGAAGATAACCAATATATCAGAGTCGGTTTCCGGGGGTTTTGTACTCCATGTGAGTGTACGTCCTGATCTCAAAGCCGACATTGAGAAGGCACTTCGCGATTTGGAGTAGCGTTGGCAAAACGTTGAAAATAGAAGATGTTAAACCAAAAAATCTATCATCGCAGCGAACTCGCATCCGCTCTTCAGCGACTGAAAACTGAAGGTCAGACTGTTGTCACGACCAACGGTTGTTTTGATGTGCTACATTTGGGACATCTCCGGTATCTTCAGGCGGCGCGCCAACTCGGAGATTTGCTCGTAGTGGCAGTCAATAGTGATAGTTCGGTACGGCATCTCAAAGGTGAAAATCGTCCGCTTGTACCTGAAGCGGAGCGCGCAGAGATGCTCGCTGGCTTGGAATGTGTCGATTACGTCGTCATCTTTCCAGAGCTGACACCGATTGACCTGCTCTCCGAACTCAAACCGAGTATCCACGTTAAAGGTGGCGACTATAAATTGGAGCAACTCATTGAGAGGGAAGTTGTTGAGACAAACGGCGGTAAAGTCGTTGTCGGTCTGAACGTTCCGGGTAAATCCACGACCAATCTCATTGAAGTGATATGTGAGCGTTATAAAGACACACAGTCACCGTCGTAGGTTGGGTAGAGCGGTGAATGACCAAGAAACCTTAAATCTATCGGGAAAGTACCTCTTTTCAATGATCTATTCATAGAAATAGACATAGCGAAACCCAACAATCTAACTGAGGAGGCAATCATAGTCCAATGCAGATAAACGATTCATTACGTCCGACCGACCTAAAGCCTCAGCTTGAGCGGCTTTTTGAATACTCAGGTCAAAAGATTTTAGCCATTGAGGACACGTGGCCCCCTGAAAAAGGCACACCTGTCTTTACCGTTGCTGGCACCTACACGACACGCGGCTGGACAGAGTGGACACAAGGGTTCCAATTCGGCTCTGCCATCCTCCAATTTGATGCCACCGGTGATGAACAGTTCCTTGAGATCGGCAGACGGAATACGATTGAGAAGATGGCACCACATGTCACACACATCGGTGTACATGACCACGGGTTTAATAACGTCTCAACTTATGGGAACCTCCGTCGTCTCATGCGAGAAGGTGTGATTCCGCAAGACGATAACGAGATGCATTTCTATGAGCTCGCACTCAAAGCCTCCGCCGCCGTCCAAGCGAGTCGCTGGACCCGGATTAAGGACGGGACAGGATATATCGCATCTTTCAACGGTCCCCATTCGCTCTTTTCAGACACGATCCGCTCTCTACGAGTTTTAGGACTTGGGCATACGCTCGGTGCAGTACTGATGGATGAAGGTGATGTCGCTGTTAATCTATTGGAACGCCTGCTCCAGCATTCACAGACAACGGCAGCCTATAACGTCTACTATGGCGAAGGACGCGACGCTTACGATCTACGTGGACGGGTGGTGCATGAATCGATCTTCAATACCAACGATGGGAACTACCGCTGCCCAAGTACGCAACAGGGGTATTCGCCGTTTACGACGTGGACACGCGGGTTGGCGTGGATTATTACAGGCTACGCCGAGCAGCTTGAGTTCTTTGATACGCTAACGGAAGATGATCTGGAACCTTTCGGTGGGTATGGTTTGGCAACAGCACACATGCGCAAGGCCGCGGAAGCCACTGCCGATTTCTATATTGAGAACACAGCGCAAGACGGAATTCCGTATTGGGATACCGGTGCTCCCGGTTTAGCCGAACTCGGTGATTATTTGGCAGTCCCTGCGGATCCGTATAACGATCTTGAACCGGTGGACAGTTCCGCCGCAGCGATTGCAGCGCAAGGGTTAATCCGACTCGGAAACTACCTCAAAGAGCACGGTGAAACAGAAGCAGGCAATTCCTATTACCAAGCAGGCTTAACCGTCGCCAAGACGCTTTTCGCTGAACCGTATCTCTCGGAATCCGATGCACATCAAGGATTGCTATTGCACTCGGTGTATCACCGTCCGAATGGGTGGGATCATGTACCAGAGGGTCGAAAGATTCCATGCGGAGAGGCATCCATGTGGGGCGATTACCACGCCCGCGAACTTGCAGTCCTATTGTGGCGGGAAATAACTGGCAAACCGTATCTGACGTTTTTTTAATGGCGAGTTTCTGTTTGTAGTAGGGCGATTCATCGCCCGTAGGAGCAACAATGAGCGAAATCAAAGACACACAACAACATCCGAATGTCGAGATTAGTGTTGAGAACTTCGGTCCTATTGCTAAAGCGGATATTGATTTGCGTCCGCTGACGGTATTTGTTGGTCCCAGTAACACTGGGAAAACCTATTTTGCTACGTTGGTATATGCTTTGCACGGTATCTCCGAGGGGTTCACTCCGCTTCCCTTATTTTCTGTACTCTACCAACTTCGGAACAGATATTTTTTATCAGTATCTGCTGAGGAGAAGAAGGCAATACACGAACTGGATAACGCTACAACGGAGTTACTTAAAAAACTAATGAGCAGTCGTTCTCCATTTAAGTTCTCGGATATACCTCAAGAGCTGCGCAACTATCTGCAGTCAAATCTCACAAATCCGAAAGTTATTGGTGGTGAACTTAATCGCTGTTTTGATCTTAAATCGGTTTCAAACCTCATACAGTTTACTGGTAGTACCCATCGTGAAATGCAGGTTTTTCTAAAGGTGAGTAGCGAAGATCAAGAATGGTGGAATTTCAACATGATAACTACCAAATCAGACCTCGTCGTAGATGGGGCAATCAATACTGATTTGGTCCTTGCCCCTGAGGATGAGCCATTATGGAATCCAACATATAGTGATGAATTCACTGACGGTCCTCCAGATAGTCAAAAAAGGTATTATTTGCCAGCCTCTCGAAGCGGTATCATCCAGAGTCATCGAGTCATGGCAAGTTCTCTGATGGAGCGAGCTGTTCGTTCAAATGGTTCGGATATCCCGACACTTTCATCGGTGGTTGTAGATTTCATGAAACAACTTCCCCTTTATGAAGAAAATAAGGACTCAGATAGCACAATACTTGCTGCTATTGCTGAAGCTCTAGAGAACAATGTCCTATTAGGAAAGATAATCGCTAAACCTTTGCTGAGTGGATATCCAGAGTTTTACTATCGACCTCATGGAACAAAGGAGGAAATTCACCTTAATCAAACTTCATCAATGGTATCTGAACTTGCCCCCTTAGTTCTCTATCTCCGAGGTCTTGTTCGCCCTGGAGATACACTTATTATTGAAGAACCGGAAGCACATCTGCACCCCGGTGCCCAAGCGGATATGGCAGTTATTCTTGCACGTTTGGTCCGTGCGGGGGTGAGGGTGATCGTGACAACACACAGTGACTGGCTGCTTGAGGAAATAGGAAATTTGGTTCTTGAAGGGTTATTAGCAGAGGAAACCGACGAACCCGCGAGTTGGTTATTACCAGAAGAAGTCGGGGCATGGCATTTCCAAAAGGATGAGTCGGTCAGGGAAATCGCATTTGATACCAGAGTAGGGATCTCTCCAAAGGATTTCGAGGATGTTGCTGAAGGACTTTACAACCGCTCAGTGAATCTCCAACAGAGATTTGAGAAAAAGAAAGGTGGAGATGAACGTGAATCTTCATGAGGCTCTTGAGGAGATTCGTCAGTGGATCGGAGACAGAAAAGCAACATCGCCATATACCAAGGAAGGGTGCCGCGTCTCTATGGCGAATATACCATCAGAGCGTGTTGTTTTAGATGTAGATATTGCTTTTCCAACCGATAGAACAGATACAAATCAATGCGACCTTATTCTTTTCTATATTGACGATATCCAAAATAGCCTCGTTAGCGTTCCCATGGAACTCAAGGGCAGTCCTGATGCAACAAAAATAAGCAAACAATTACAAGCGGGTGCCCATATCATTGATGGTTTGGTCCCGAGCACCGTTAAAACGGATTGCGTTCCAGTAATGTTCCACCGCAAGAAGATTCACAAAGCGCAACTCAAGAAGCTTAGAACTTCCAGGATTACATTCCGAGGCGCAGAATTCCCGATTAACACTCAGCGATGCGGTCATCAAGGAAATTTAGCACAGGCTTTGGCAAAGTCAAGTAAACGTTAACCTCTTTCTCAATCACTTGGCGACTTGTTCAACCTGTCCTGTTTCCAACGAACGATTCGCAGCGAGTGTCACAGCCAGGCTCTTCGCAGCATCGGCGTAGGGCGAGAGTACCAATCCCTGATCGTTTGCGTCAACCGCTTTGATGAACTGCTCAACCTGTCGGAAATAACCGGCTTCTGTGCCGGTAAAGTCAATGCCTTCACCGCCAATCTGACCGCGTAATCCAGAATCGTGCGTGAGTTTGAGATAGAGATCATCGCCTACGAGTTCAGTAGCGAAATTCTCGTGCGCGCGAGCGACACAGGTACTCGTAATACTCCCTACCGCACCGCTTTGAAATTTCAGGTTGCAGACGGTACACTCCTCAAAATCGGCAATCCCGTCGGAAACATTTTTGATACCGTAAGCCTGAACGCTGTCAACATCGCCGAGGAAGTAGCGGATGAGGTCAAAGACGTGGGTCGTCTGCTCCACCATCTGTCCACGTGATACGTCATATTTTCCCCACCACGGGTGGTTCGCACCCATCCTTGTGAGAAACCGTCCGATCCCCATCGTAAGCCTCTGATTGCCGACCAATTCCTTCGCTTTCGCTGTAATATCGCTATAGCGTGCCATATAACCGACTTGATTGATAACGCCTGCAGTGCCAATTGCGTCGCGAACGTGTTGTGCGGTTTCCAAATCTTGTGCAACGGGTTTAGCGACGAAAACTGCCGCACCTGACGCTGCTGCATCTGCCACCTGTGTTGTGTGCGCACCCGGGGGGATACAGGTAAACACGACATCCGGTTTCTCTTTCTGTAGCATCTCAGTGTGGGCAGTATATGCCACAGCATTTTCTTCAGTAGCGATCGCTGTGGCGCGTTCGGCGTTTATATCACAGACCGCTGCAATCGGACGTTCAAGTTGATTAAGGCTTCGGCGGTAGCTGCCAGCGATGCCACCAACACCGATAAAAGCGATTTTCAAATTTTGTTGATTCATACTGTTTTTTCTCCTTAGTTTCCAATAAGTTGATAGGTCGATGATGGATACTCAGATCAGTTCTCGAATCTTATCTCGAAAATAACAGAAGCTGGGTGACGCATTTTTGTTTATATTCATCTTTGGGGCAATTTTCTGCGCCCATACTGATTTCTCTCTCCCGATGACATACCAAGGCCTCTTTCCAAGTGCCTTTGAACCTCCAGCGACTATAGCATCAGCCAGAAGTTCCCACGTGCCACAAATAGAATCGTTTTGATAATTATTCAGAACATTGTCCTTGGCTTTCGGATAAGCTGCCTTGATTGCCGGAATATCACCCAAGAGCCAAGCTTCACCCTCTTCTATAGCGATACAAAACCGAGTCTTTGGTCTGGGGTTACAAGTATTCAAGACAGTGAAGAGTCGCTGGCGAAACGTCTTCAAGCAGTTATTATCCAAATCACACACCACAATTACGACTTTGGTAGGATCATTAGCGTACCTTTTCCCGTACGCCCTAAGCTGCATGGGAAGTTGATTAATCAAAAGGTTTGTATTCGCGTTGGCAGGATTGGTTAGATTTTTGGGAATATGACCAATGCCTTGGTACGGACGCACCTTAAACTTATGTTGATTACTGATAATTTTAGGTATAAGGATGTCAAGAGTCTTCAACAAGTATCTCAAAATGCATCCAATCACCTCGGATCCAGATAATCGCTATACCAGAGTCCACCCAAGGGCAGCCCCTCTTCGACAAGGTCATTCACAAGCGGATCTTCGCTTGCTCTACGGATCTGGGAAAATCCGTCTTCACCCTTTTCCAGAATCCAGACCTCTTTCGGCTCTAAGGCATTAACAAAGTAGGGTTGATGCGTCGTAATAAATACCTGTGAACCGCCTTTGTGTCCAGTGGCGTGTTCGCGGAATTCATCGGCTAATGTCTCTAAAAGCTTATGATACAGACCGTTTTCTGGTTCTTCGATGCAGATGAAAGGAGGTGG
>VXXH01000427.1 GCA_009835515.1 Candidatus Poribacteria bacterium | reverse complement strand
CAGTAAGGCAGACAAGATACCTGTTATTCCTACCCATAGTTACGAGCGGTTTATTGACACCTTTGCTTCCGCCTTAGGGCACAAATTTGATTCTGAAGGTAGCATCTCAAGCACTGGTGACAGAGTGGAATACCTTGATAGCAAGTCAGGAGAGTACTGGACGAGACGAATCGATCTCAGTCTTGACCAAATTAATGTGGAAGGATAGCGATGGAGGCAGGTGTAATAGTCACCTTAATTGCAGCAGGAGTACCTGTATTCCTCGCTATAGTAGGCGGCATAATATGGATTGTTCGAGAGTTCGGAAAAATTAATTCGCGGTTGTCTCTACTTGAGCAGAGCGTGGAACACTTGAAAGATTCGCCTGTTTACCAGGGACCTGTTCAACCCGGGCAGGTTGAACAGATTGAAGGATTCGAGATACGGATTCTCACCAATAAATCTGAAACATAGCCGTTTACCATCGTCAGGAAGAAAGAGAAATACATGGAAAACTCACGTGCACTGCACGATGAACTTAAGCATATTGTTGGAGAATCCGGCATCCTGCCAGAGACGCAGATTGCCGCTTATACTTTTGATGGACATGTTCCGAAGACGGTCGTTTTGCCAGCGTCTGTTCAGGAAGTGCAAGATGTCCTCCAATTTGCGGCGAAAGCGAATGTATCGGTTATGCCTGCTGGTGCTGGCACAAAACTCGGCATCGGAAACCTACCACAGAAAGTAGACATCGTGCTGGCGACAACTCGGCTGAACGGTGTGGTGGAATATGAACCTGCGGATTTAACCGTCACCGTGGAAGCCGGTATCCGTTTAGCTGCCTTGCAAGCCGTATTGGCACAACATCGACAGTATCTTGCGTTGGATCCGCCGTATGCGAACCGATGCACCCTCGGCGGGATTGTCGCTACAAATGCAAGTGGATCGCTCCGTATGCGATACGGAGCTGCCCGGAATCAGATCTTGGGGTTACGAGTTGTTCACGCGAACGGTACAGTCGTCAAGAGTGGCGGTAAAGTGGTGAAAAATGTTGCGGGTTATGATCTCAACAAACTTTATATCGGTGCTTTTGGAACGCTCGGTATTATTACCGAAGTGACACTCAAGTTGTCACCAATACCAGCACATGAAGCGATACTCACAGCAGATTTTCAAGACGTTCAAAATGCTATTGACACGGGGTTAAACGTTGTAGGTTCGCAGACACTACCGATGTTTGTAAATCTGTCTATAAACTTGGATATAGAAACCAGTATTGCTACGGATGGGGAAAAACCGACGTTAGTGGTTGGGTTCGGTGGGGATCCCGAAACCGTCGCATGGCAATTGGCGCAGTGTCAAGGAATTATGGAACAAAATGGCGCGTTAGGTGTCACAATTACTGAGGGCGAATCGCGAGTGTCCCTTCAGGAAACTATTCAGGAATTCCCCGCGGCAGATACGGATACAGAAAACATAATTGTCAAGGTGAACCTGAAACGCACCGATATCGCCGAATTTGCTGTGCAAGTGATGGACGCAAGTTGGGCGCGTGATGTCCAAGTAATGGCACTGCTCGGAAGTGGCATATTGTATCTCTCTATGCCTGTTACTTCTGATACAGATTTCCGTATGCTTGCGAATACGCTAATGCAGCTGCGTCAATCTGCAACGGCGGTGCGCGGAAACCTTATCGTAGAAACCGCACCACCTAAACTCAAACAGCACATTGACGTTTGGGGTCCCGTCGGAGACACACTCGGTTTGATGCGACAGGTTAAAGATAGATTTGATGCGGGAGGTTTGTTGAACCCGGGGAGGTTTGTCTCTGGTATTTAGTTTTTGCTCTGTTTTTTGTTGAAAATTCACGATGCTCACCCCGAAAATAATGGGCAAGCGACGGATTGCCCATTTTATCAAGATATAGGTGCACTTTGCGAACCTATGTCGCGCTTTTGTCAAGCGGATTTTGGCTTGCGAGCTGCGCCAAAAGGGGGTATAACATGAAAGAAAAAAGATGGAGGGTTCTGTGGATTGATAATCAGAGAACTGACGTAGAGCAATCTAACGGACAACCTGAAGATTCATATCGTGAAAAACAGAAGTATATAACACCAAAACCGTATGTTCGCTTTTTGGAGTACGAAGGATACGATGTCTCCTTAGCGGACACGGGTGCTGAAGGCATTGCTTTACTCAAAGACGAGACATATCACGCTGCCTTACTGAATTACGATGCAGCAATGCAAACGGATAATCTACTTGCGCGGATTCGAGATGTGGATGCACATATTCCGATCATTCTCCTTACGCGTGAGGATGGACAGGAAGTCCTGCAGCAAGCAAGCCTTTATAATGTTGGCAATATCTTCATGATGTCAGAGAATGCTCAGGTCAAGGCTTCTTCAAGGCAGTTGGCATTATCACTTGCCTTTTTGCTTGAAAAGCAAGGCGTTCGGGAAGCATATACACCGCAAGCGTACGTCCAAAATTTTAATCGGACGCGCATTTCCGGTGGGGAAATACCAGAACGCGACGCTGATAGCGATTGGCAAACATGGATAGATACTTACGTTCGTCTCGTGGAATGGGATCTGCGGCTTGATACCTTACATAGTGTTGACGGGCTTAAAACTATTCATGAAACGGAGAAACATGAGGCAAACGCTGCGTTTGCGAACTATATTCAGGATAACTATAAGCATTGGCTTGTCGGTAAAGCGTCGCCGACCTTGTCCGTGGATGTCGTTTACAAATATGTCATCCCTGAAATTCAGGCGGGGAAGCAGGTATTATTTATCGTTATGGATTGTATGCGGCTCGACCATTGGCTTAAAATTGAGCCGTTGCTTTATCCGCTGTTTGACATAAAGACGGATTATTATTATTCCATCGTGCCAACAGCGACGCGCTATGCCCGGAACGCTATTTTTAGTGGGCTGTTTCCGCTTGAGCTTGCTGAAAGATATCCAGACCTGTACGCGGAACCGGATAACACACACACGAGCATTAATCGCTATGAGAAACAACTTCTGCGTTTACAATTTGAGCGGCACGGCATACCTCTCAAACCGCCCCCGCATTACTTCAAGATTTTTGATGTGCGTGGGGAGATGCAATACCTGCACTGGTTGAGCGTCGCAGATCGCATTAGTTTGTCGGCACTCGTTGTCGATTTCTTGGATATGCTGACCCATGCGCGGTATGAGGTGGATTTACTTCGGCAGCTTATTCCAGATGAGGCGGCATTCCGGACGCTTGTCCACGCGTGGTTTCAACATTCTCGGCTTTATGAAATATTCAGGATTGCTGCCGAACGCGATATAACCGTCATCTTAACGTCTGACCACGGTTCGTTACGCTGTCAAAATGCTGCGAAGATTTCAAGCCAAGCCGCACTCACTGCTGGGCTTCGGTTTAAAGAGGGCAGAAACATCTCGTGCACACCTGAAACCGGATGGATTATAAAAGACCCAGAGACGTATCGTTTACCCGGGGAATCAACGCGGATGAATTATGTTCTCGCTAAAGAAGACTACTATTTTGTTTATGATAGGCAGTTCAACGTCTATAAAGAAATATTTCAAGGCAGTTTCCAACACGGCGGTGTTTCTCTTGAAGAGATGATTCTGCCGTGCGTTGTGCTTGAACCGAGGTAGTTGAGGAGGATTTACGTATGTTGAAGGCCATCAAACGTCATCAATACCTATTCTGGAGCCTGTTGATACTTATCGCAATAACTTTTCCAGTTCGCACACAAGCACAGCTCGCAGATTTCGGGCTTGGTGAAAAAATACCTGTTGAGAAACTCTCAGCGAAAGGTTACCTCTCACTTGACAAGGTGCAACCGGGAAGTCAATTCCAAATTGCTGTCGTCGTGGAAATTGCCAAAGGATGGCACGTCAACGCCAATCCAGCGAAGGAAGGGCTTATCGCGACCGAGGTGACCCCACCTAAGGTGTCGCATCTCACTTTTGGGGAGGTCGTATACCCCGCAGGTGAAGTGCTAAAACTCGGGTCAATCGGGGAGGCGCCCGTCTATCACGATACTATCACTATCGGTATCCAAGCCGACTTAAACCAGACGGCTCCAGTTGGATCAAGCACGTTAGATTTTCAGCTGCAATATCAGGCATGTAACGATACGCAGTGTCTGTTACCTGAAACCCTCGCTTTTTCAATACCTATTGAGATTGTCGGTATAGAAGAGCCTGTTCAACGTATTCATGAAGCCGTTTTTGCTAATATTGAATTCATGGCACCGCCGAGTTCGACTGGTAACGAAGGGGGTCTCGAGCGCGCCCTCTCCGGTGGGCAGGTCTGGCTTGCGTTCTTACTCGTATTTGCAGGTGGAATCTTGACCAGCCTGACTCCCTGCGTTTACCCACTCATACCCATCACCGTTTCTGTTTTTGGTGCCAACGAGTCTGCCGGTCTATTTAAATCTTTCCTGCTCTCTGTTGTGTATGTCATCGGAATTGTTGTCATGTATTCGATTTTAGGCGTGGCGGTTGCTTCAACAGGTGCTGTCTTCGGTCAGATAATGGCGAATCCGTGGGTAGTCGGTTTCATCAGTTTAATTCTCGTTACTCTCGGACTGTCAATGTTTGGTGTTTTTGAAATTCGGTTGCCATACTCGGTGCAGAACCGTCTAAACACTGTTGGGGGTGCTGGATTTGCCGGAGCATTCGCTATGGGAACGGTCGCTGGTGTGATCGCAGCACCCTGCACAGGTCCCGCGTTAGCAGTGGTGCTAACGTATATAGCGACAACAGGGAGCCTGTTCCTCGGATTCTGGCTCATGTTCACTTATGCGCTCGGAATGGGACTGCTTTTTATCGGTATCGGTACATTTTCGGGTTTGCTCTCTGCGCTGCCACGTTCAGGCGGTTGGATGTATGTTTTGGAAAATATTTTCGGTATTGCGATTATTACGATGGCACTCTATTTTCTGAAAGATGTGTTTCCGGTCTTGCAGAGTTTCCTCCAGAACTCACTTCCGTTTTTTGCTATCGCTGGCGGTTTAGTGCTTATCGGTTTATGGCTCGGTAAGTTGACACAACGTTTCAGTGGTATCTCTCCACAGATGAGATTCCGAAAAGCGGGCGGTCTCTTGTTAGCGGTGTTCGGTGCCTATATGCTTGTGGGTGGCATTCAACAACCTGCCGGACCCCATCTGAATTGGGTTTACGACGAAGCAGAAGGATTTGAAATCGCTAAACGGGAGAACAAGCTTGTAATGCTCGATTTCTATGCCTCTTGGTGTGTCGCGTGTAATGAACTGGATCACCAAACATACGCGAATCCGGCTGTTGCAGCGAGGCTTGATGACTATGTTAACGTCAAACTCGATTTCACCCGCACCTCCGAAACGACGAAGGCACTCACCGAGAAGTATCAGATTCCCGGATTGCCGGTTGTCATTTTTTTGGATGCTGACCGTACCACTCTTAAGCGGTTCACTGGGTTCGTTAATGCTGAGGATATGCTCGGCATTCTTGACGAAATTGAGAGCAGCAGGCAATAGTGTGTTGTTTCGGTTGTCGGATTGAAACGACTGTAGGATAGTTTTGTGTTTCAGCTCAAGGCAAAAGGAGTCCGTATGTTATCCAATGTAAAATCCCTATTTTCTTTACGCAGTTGGCTCATTTATGCAGAGGTGTTGGCGGTAGTCGGCTTTGTTGTGCTGGCATCGTTCTATATTCGTCGGGGCAGTGCCGAACCCGAATCGCCACCTGTGTCACAGGTGGGTGCCTTCATTGAGAAGGCGGATACACTTTTTGCGCAAGAGGATCTCGTTGATGCTGCGCTTCTCTATTGGCGGGCGTTACAGGCATTAGAAACTGCTGAAAAGGGACAAATGGTACCCGTAAACGGGGAGTCCCAGACGAGTGCTGAGGTCGGTTTGCATGCGAATCTCCGTATCGCGGAAATCTATTCACGGAGCAATTGGGCGAAAGATGCAAGGGCGCGTTTGGAGCATGCGGCACGTATTCAACCGGATCATCCCGATGTTCGTCTTTTACGCGGCAAGCTGCTGAGCAATGAAGCCTTAGACGATACATTATTGGCGCAAGCGACGGAAGAATTCCTTGCTGTGATTGAGAATGACCCAAACAACGCTGAGGCACACTATCGTCTCGGCGTTCTCTATCACGGGAACAGGCAGCTTGAGCAAGCCGTTGAACACTACAAAAAAGCGATTGAAAGTGATCCAGAGCTCCGAGATATTGTGTCTGAAAAAGCACCTATCGGTATCCTTGCCCGCCTCCAGTTATCAAGGACGTACGCCAAAATGCTTCAGAGTTATCAATTCCTTGATCGAGAATTCACCGATGAAGATCTGGCTGAAGTCAGCCGACTTGAGTCGGAGTCTATTCTCCTATTGGAGCAAGCAGTGGCAGAGCGTCCAGGAATGGATGAGATTATCTCGGATCTTGTGCGTTTGTATTATGCGCGGGCATCTGCGCTTGAGCGCGAAGATATCGAAACGCGTGGATACGCGAATGCACTGCAAGTCTACGAACGCATTGTGGAACTCGATCCACAAGATGTTCGCGCTTGGGAACGGATGGCTGAAATTTATGGCAGTTTTCTTGTGGATAAGGCGAAGGCACTTGAAATGTACCGGAAGGTATACGAAATTGAGTCGCACCCGACTGTCTTAGCGAATATCAAATCGCTTGAAGAAGATATTGCGGTTGAGTCTGAATCGGAAGAATAGCGAAGAGCGAAAAAGAATCCTATATTTTTACTGTTGGTATCTACGAAGGTAACTTCAAGAACCGCGTAGGAAATTCAAACGCCGCGGCCGATGGTGTCGTTTTAATAACCTATCGATTTTCCGCTGAGTCTTCTTCGGAAGGGAAGTTGTTAAACGCTGAACTTTTTTGTGTTTCTCTCTGTAAGAGGCTTTGGCAATCTCAAGTGCAAACGGCAGATATTTCAACCGACGACTTAACTTTCGACCTACCTTTTTCGGCAAACGCGGAACAGTTGCTGCTACTCCATCACTTATCTTTTTAGTTTGTTTTGAGGTATGTTTGGTTAGATTCTTAATCATACCTCTGATTTCTTGGCGGTGTTTATACAAGAGTTTAGCAATTTCAAGTGCCAAAGGTAGAAGTGCTAAGAACCCAGGCATCAATTTTTGAACGCTCTTGGGCAAATGAGGTATGATTACTTTCGATGCGTTCAGCAGTGGGGCAGTATTAATCACTGGTGTTCCTCCGTGATTTTTAGCCAAGTGTGTTAAGAGTAGGGAAGAGAAATAAGTCTGATGTTGCAAACTTGGTAATATGAAAAAGTAGCGGAAACTGGCACATGATGAAGAGCCGATGAGAGGATTTGAACCTCCGACCTACTGATTACGAATCAGTTGCTCTTCCACTGAGCTACACCGGCTTAACAAACTGTGGCAATTGGGGAAAGAAATGCCGAGAGGCAGAATCGAACTGCCGACACATAGATTTTCAGTCTACTGCTC
>VXXH01000367.1 GCA_009835515.1 Candidatus Poribacteria bacterium | reverse complement strand
GCACAGGGACTGTTCCTACTTTTTTTCTGTAACGGCACAGGGACTGTTCCAACTTTTTTTTGTAACGGCACAGGGACTGTGCCTACTACTTTCGGAGCTCTTTTAAGTATGCTATAAAACGTTTTTGCTCTTCTGCATCAATCTTGCCATCTGATTTTAGGAAAGCCCATGCCCCAAAAAAAATAGCATGTGCTTCCTCCACGGCAGAAGTGTTTTGCTGATTTAAGGATCGGATTTCAAGGGTCATCGCCATTTTGTTTGTCTGCTGGATTTCGGGAGTCGTCCGATCTTGAACCGTGACAATGGGTGTCTGAAAAAGTGTTTTGTTGAACTGTTCGAGTATCCGTTTTAGAAATGTTTCTGTCCGTTGATTACCGCGGTAGTGTGCTGCGGTCAAAGGCGGTTCATCTTTACGCCACTGTGTATGGTTAATTTGCAAATAATACCCTCTCCCTTCAATAGCGTTAATCTGGCGTATCCGTTCTGCTATAGTCAACCTTTGTCCCGGGGTATGAATATTATAGACCTTTGCGCCAGCAAGTTCAAGTAGTTCTCTCAATGTTTTGATTAATTTTTCCGTGGTAGGCGTATCACTGCGTGAGTCGAGAATGATGACTGTTGATGCAAACGCTCCGCCTGCAATAGGATGAAGTTTAGTATGCGCAACTGTCGCTTGATTTGGGATAAGGTCAATTTTGCGTTTGTGGGAATAGTAACCCATCTTGGAAATGTGTAGCGTTGTTTTGATTGGAGCCCTCGACGTGGGATCGGTTGTGATGAAGAAGTGCCCATCAGTATCTGTAGTTGCGGTTAATCCCGGATCAGCCTGTAATTGTACATCTCGCAGCGGTTCCGCAGAATCCGCGTCAGAAACTTGCCCTTGCACAATAGCGATATCCGTGTCTGTAAAGTTAACCGTTAACGATGCACGCTTTTCACCATAAGCGGCTTCTACAGTTGCCGTACCGGGTGAATCAGGTGCGTAGAGATAAAAGTTCGATGAACCGCGTTTTGATAATTGACGCGTCTCTGCCAATGTCCCGTTTGACGTTTGCATGTAGATCGGTTCACCGTCAGCGATGGGTGTTCCTTCAGCGTCAAGCGCGGTTACAGAAATACTGACATAACCTTTACCATCAACCGGAAGTGTATCCGTCCAAGCATTCAGGCGAAGTTCTACCGCCGCGGGTGCGACTTTAAACCACTGCTGCGAAGGTAGACTGTGATTACCATAATAGTTCACCAATTCAGTCTGGACAAAATGGACACCGTTTGCGAGTGGTTTTTCAATAGCGACAGTGATTATATCTGTATCGCGGTCGTAGTGATACGGCACACTCACGTCATCAATTTTGACTCGGATAGAGTTGGTGAAGACCTGCTGGCGTTTGAGCATCCACGCGCCGCGTTCGTGGAGTCCATCCATGACACGAATTTGAAGTTGTGGCGTTCTGGTCTGGATAATAGCCTCAGGTTGTGGTGCTACGAGAACTCCCTTCGGAAACCCTGCGGCAACATAGCGGGCAACACCCAAAAAGTACCCGTAAGCCTCGTTTCTGAGGTAGTCGTCCTTTTTCAACCGCGCTTCTTCCTCTGGATTTGAGAGAAAAGAGGCTTCACATAAGACCGCTGGACATTTCGTTAGCCGCAAAACGCCAAAGCCAGAAGCAGCCATCAACTTATCCGAAAAGAGACCTGTTGCTGGCGAACTCGGTAATCGCAGCGCGTCCGAAACCCCTTGTTGAACATATCGAGCAAGGTCGAGGCTCTGGCGCGAGTCGTCCGCATCACCGTGATACCATGTAGAGGTATAGTTAGTTTCAGGGTTATCAATGCCGTTATGGTGCAGAGAGATAAAAAAATCAGCCCCACTTTCGTTGGCGATTTGGCTCCGCGCCGCCAAACTCACGTAAGCATCATCAACACGCGTCATGACGACAGTAGCCCCGACTTCCTGTAACATGTTCCGTAAGTGAAGGGCGACTTGTAGGTTGACATCCGCCTCACGAACGCCTGTGGGACCGCGTTTGTAATCAGAGATGTGTGCTTGCCCGCCGTGTCCTGGGTCGAGACAAATTTTGAACCCCTTGAGATGCCGAGTATAAGAGGGGATCTCGGCGTGGAAAGGGGGCTGCTGTTCTGTAATTTTTTGGCGGCGGGAACAACTGGTGGTAAACAGCAGAAAAACTGAGGTAATAACGACAATTTTGTAAAAGAGGCGGGTTTTCATTTAAAATCCGATATTTCCTGTTCAGGACTTAGAGACATAGATGTGCTTGAACAGAGCACGCCCCTCAGCATAGGTGTACAGCAATTTAGTCAGTACCCTGTGAACGCCCCTATCTGTTCCGCCTCGTTCGTCGCGATCGGGGACGCTCCAAGATTTCTTTGAGAATGATACCTTGACGGAATGTTTGGGGCGACAAATTCAGGAGTGACGTAGCAGGGACGGATCGGATCCCGGCTCGGGATTCCACAGGTACTCGCGGCGGTTGTGGCTCCTCAACGGGCTGAGTTGGCTCTTGTGGTGCAGGCGGTTCCGGTTCTTCAGAAGCCGCTGGCACCGCTTCCGTTTCGTCTGCGTCCTCTTGCGTCATCATCTGCTCTAACTCGGTTGCAAACGGAAAATCCTCCATGAAAGGCGGTGGTGATACGTCGCCGTCACTCTCAGCGGGCATGTTCTCCTCCATTCTTCTCTCAGCGTTCTGTTGTTGTGCCTTCCGCCGCCGCGAATTGCTTACAACGAGTGAAAGAATCACAATAGCGAGGGGTATTATCAACTGAATGAGGCTCTCCATCAATTTCTCCTTTAGGGACCCGTGTTATAGTTTCCGTTCAGTACCTGCTATGAAAGTCCGAGGGAGTGCGAAGAACGCGTTGTGTCTATCTCTTGTCCTTCAGTAACAGGCGAGGCGATAGACTGCCGCATCTCGGTATCCGCGAGGATATTCCTGAGTTCATAATAATCCATGACGCTCATTCTTTCGGAGGTAAGCGTGTCAGCGATCGCGAGCGGCACTTCAGCGTCAGCCTCAATGAGTTTAATTGTCATTTCTTCAACGAGTGCCTTATTCTCTTCCTCTTCCGCTTGTGCGCGAGCGCGTTGCTCCTCAGCCTTTGCACGTGCGATTTTGAGTTCCGCTTCCGCTTGATCGGTCTGTAATTTGGCGCCCACGTTCTCGCCGACATTTATATCTGCGATATCAATAGACAGAATCTCAAATGCGGTTCCAGCGGCTAAGCCTTTATCAAGAACCGTTTCTGAAATGCGGACCGGGTTTTCTAAAACTTCCTTGTGGCTTCCGGATGAACCGATGGTAGTGATAATGCCTTCACCGACCCTTGCCCGGATGGTATCTTCGGTAGCACCGCCGACGAGCCGGTCAATATCCGCTCTCACTGTAACGCGTGCCTTCACAATTAACTGGATACCGTCGCGCGCGACAGCAGTGATGCCGGTAGTGGCATCGTCTTGACTGGGAATATCAATAATCTCTGGTGTAACACTGACCTGGACGGCTTGCAAGACATCCCTACCTGCGAGGTCAATAGCGGCAGCTTGTGCGAAGCCGAGTTCAATGTTCGCTTTGTCCGCTGCGATAAGTGCGGCGACAACACTTGCGACACGCCCCCCGGCGAGAAAATGTGCTTCAAGATCATCAAGAGACAGGCTTAACCCTGCCTTCGTTGCGTTAATCTGTGGTTCCACAATCGCAGCGGGTGGGACACGCCGCAGGCGCATCGCAACGAGATCGAAAATTCCGACCTTAACACCCGCCGCAATAGCAGTAATCCACAACCCGATTGGGACAAGCCAACTGAGGATGATTAGAAACAGGAGTATCAGAACAGCGATAATCGCAACAATTGTTGGTGTCATATTTACTTTTCTCCATTGATGTGGTATTTCCGTAGATGCGGTTTCAAACCGCGCCTACAAAAGTGGATATAGTCGCGCGATGATTTGCCCGCGCCTATAGTATCAGGATTACTGCTCTGTAACGTTTAAGTTGCCTTCACGGAACGCATTCGCGAGGGAGCGGGGGACCTCCGCCTCCGCCTCAACCACCTTTGCACGCATCTCCTGAACGTTCGCGGTCATCTGTTGTTTCCGAGCGACCGCCATGGCGCGCCGTTCTTCCGCCTTTGCTTGTGCGACAACAAGATCCGCTTCGGCTTGCTCCGCTTGAAGTTCAGCACCGATATTTTTGCCAACATTGACATCAGCAATATCAATAGAAAGGATTTCAAAAGCGGTTCCTGCATCAAGTCCTCGATCTAATACTGTCTTAGAGATGATGTCTGGGTTTTCAAGTACATCTTCGTAGGTTTCAGAGGCACCAATTGCACTGATAATACCTTCGCCTACACGCGCGATGATCGTCTCCTCACCTGCACCACCGACAAGCCGATTGATGTTCGTCCGTACAGTGATACGGACAGTCGTTATCAATTCAACACCATCTAAAGCGAGTGCACTGATCCTCGCCGTGGTAATCACCCGCGGGTTAACGCTGATCTGAACCGCCTCAAACACATCACGTCCAGCCAAGTCTATAGCGGCGGAGCGTTGAAAATTGAGTTCAATTCTCGCTTTATCTGCTGCGATGAGCGCGCTGACGACATTCAGGACGTTACCACCAGCGAGGTAATGTGCCTCTAACTCGGAAGTCACTGCCTTCAAACCTGCTTTGTGTGCGCTGATTAACCCCTTTACAATAACATTCGGATTCACTCGTCTGAGGCGCATTCCGATCAGGTCAAAAATTCGGAGCGGAACCCCGGCTGCGATAGCGGCGATCCAAAGTCCAACAGGAACGAACCAAAAGAACGCTATAATAACAATTAGGACGACAAGGGCGATTCCCCCTGTAAATAGATCCATTATCTGTCTCCTACCTATTTGGCTGTCGACTCTCGGCTGTCAGGAGTCGGTAAAGAGGACGTTGTGGCTGCCACAAAACTTCTTCTACCGATTCCTGAAGACTGAAAGCCGATAGCCATTCTATTACAAACTACGAACGACGACACGACTTCCTTCCACGAAAATCACTTCGATATCAGTTTCCGGCGCGACAAATTCTCCTTGCGTTACAATATCCACGCGGTGTCCACTGATTAAGGCTGCACCTGCGGGCCGTAAGGGGGTGAGTGCCTTACCGGATTTCCCAACCAAGCTCGCCAATTCTGAGGGAGGTGCTTGGAAACCTTCCTCCTTATTTTGGGCAGTACTCAAGATGAATGTTTGAATGACGGGTGTTCTACGTAGCACGGATAGCCCAATAATCGCTAACGGAATAACCAACACCAGTGTTATCCCGGTAGAAGTCAGCGCGGTTTGCCAACCAAATTTCCACCAAGCCATACCGACACCCATCAGTATAAGTAAACACCCCGGTATGCCTGCCGCCCCAAATCCTGGAAGAATCAAGAGTTCAATAAATACCAATAGAATTCCGAAACTGATGAGGAAAATTAGAAACCACATAGTTGTTCCTCCAAATGCATCAAGCAATTAAGCATCCTCAACTGCCTCTACGAAAACTTTAGGACCTTCAACCTCGACAACTCTGACACTACTATCTTGTGCGATGAAATCTCCAACGGTAACAACATCCACTCTTTTATCACCGATTCGCGCTGTTCCAGAAGGCCGCAGCGGCGTTAAGGCGGTGCCCGATTGTCCGAGATATGCCTGAAAATCTTCGGTGCTCGAGGAGTGGTATCCCATCTCAGTATCCATGACTGTTGACAGCGCGAACCGCTGGAAAAGCCGTGTTTCAGGTAAGAAAAACGCGGCGAAAAGAACCAATGCAGAAGTCAAAATCACAGAGATTGAGAGCCATAGGACTGCGGTGCTAAAATCGTGTGCTTCGTCAAAAACAAAAAATATACTCCCCAACATCAATACAATACCCAAGATTCCAGCAACACCAAAGCCGGGGATCACAAATACCTCCAAAGCGATTAATCCAAGCCCGACCAAGAAAAGCAGAAATGCCCATCCAGCACCGATCTGCGTCAGCATGTGCCCACCGAAGAAGAGACCGACACAAAGCAGGCCAAGGAAACCGGGAACACCGCAACCGGGTGAACGAATCTCTATAAAGATACCGAGAAGCCCCAACGAGAGTAGGAGCGAACTGATAAACGGGTTGGTGATAAAAAATACGATCTTATCGGCGAGTGTCGCTTTAACTTTTATAACACGGGCATCCGCCAATGTTTTCAGACGGTTGACTTGCGAAACACCGTATTCACGCTGCCGTTGCATGATCGCTTCTTCTGTCAGAGGCATCTTAGTTCCAACAACTTCAACAATCTCGTACTGTGCCAATAATTCAGTGAGGGTTTCTGCTTGCGCGTCGGCGAACCTATATTCAAGTGCCTGCCGGGTGGACAAGGTGAGCAATTTTCCTTGCGCGCAGAGGATTTCCATCTCCTCACCTTCTTCTTCTCGCGCCGCGTATTCTTCCGGGAGGAGCTTGATAATTTGCCCATCTCTGAGTTTAACAGCTCTTTGTCGACCATGGCTTCGGCAATATCAGGATTCCGGTTTTCGCGTTCGGCGGTCGCGCGAATCGTCCCTTGGATGTAGGAGACTGCTTTTTCACCGACCTCGTCTCCTTGAATATTAACAGGGGCGGAGTCACCGATAGTGCCCCCAGAAGTCATTACAATCTGATTACAAGCGATAGAGATCATTGCCCCCGCTGAGATCGCCTGCCGATTAACAAAAGCGATCGTTGGGATCTGTGTGTTTTGAATTGAACGAATAATATTCACAGCAGAGTCCACTCTGCCACCGGGTGTATCGACATCGAAAACAATCGCATCTGCTCCGGCTTCTTCGGCTAATTTAATACCATCACTGATATAGGTGCCAAGACCACTCCCGATCTCATTCCGTATATCTATGACGTAAACGAGCGCGGTATCTTGCGCGAGCAGGTCGCCACTCACGAAGAGACATCCGATTAAAAGGAGCACGTAACCCAGAAGATGTGTTTTGAGCCTCATGGAATTATCCTCATCCGTGGTTCGGATTGCAAGTTCCGTCCTTTTCTGTCCCGAAGTGTTTTTTGTGCAACAATTTAACGATTGATCACTAATTGAATTATATCTTAAGGCAATCTCATGCGTCAAGGTCTATTTGTATTTTTGGCTATCGGAGACCTTCGGCATTCAGCCATCAGTAAAGAAAAATCTTGCTGATGACTGACCGCTGATTGCCTCTGCTACTTTTAGGTTGATGTCAACTCTTCTCGTACCCAGACGTGAAGGACGTGATTCAGAATTAAATGGACATCCTCAACGGGACCATAGTGATTGCTATCTACAATAACATTCACATCGCAAATTGTTGCTAAGGTACCGCCGCCGAATCCACTCCACCCGATCGTTTGGCACCCTATCTCGCTGGCATGCTGCATTGCACGGATTACGTTCTCAGAGTTCCCACTTGCACTGATACCGATAACG
>VXXH01000294.1 GCA_009835515.1 Candidatus Poribacteria bacterium | reverse complement strand
CGATTGCCCAAGCGCGTGCATCCTGAGCTTAGTAAGTGTTGCGTTAACCTTCTGGTTAGCACGCGCTTGGGCAATCGAACAACCTGAACTTGGCAATCGGATTATTCGGTTTGCGCTCACAGTCAGTATCAGTTTAATCGTTGTTTTCGGAGGTTTGGCAGGCGGTTTGATTATTTTACGCACGTTATGGACAATCGGATTTTTTTAACTTGCATTTGTGTTACCTATATGGTATAATTAGTTAATCGTGATTCGGATGCCCGGTTCTAACCACAGATGCGTTGACATTCAGTTTCGCTGTTCTTACGCCAAGTGGCACGTTTCGTAACGTCCGAGTCAATGCAAAACGTTTTGTAGATAGAGTACTCACATACCGTAGTGCAACCATAGGTCTGTCAATTTTGTTTTACTATGACACACAAGCGGGCACTATGGGTTATATGAGCTTGTAAGCGGCGCCTTGTAGCGCCTTACTTGGGGGTGTGAAAAATACACTACAGAGGCAAACGTAATCAGAGAACGAAGGAAAGGCAGAGTCGTTCGAACTATCAGATTCGAGCCCGAGAGGTCTTGTTAATTGATCAGGACAACAAACAGGTTGGCGTTATTCCAACCCGCGACGCGATGAACCGTGCTGAAGAAGTTGGATTGGACTTAGTAGAGGTTTCACCGAACGCTAAGCCTCCCGTTTGTAAGATCATGGACTACGGGAAGTATCAGTATGAGAAAAACAAGCGTGCGCGTGAGGCTCGAAAAAAGCAGACGAAAGTAGTCTTAAAAGGGATGCAGTTCCGACCGGATACTGCGGAACACGACTATCAGTTCAAAAAACGGCATGTTGAGGATTTCCTGAAAAATGGGTGGAAGGTCCGTGCAACCGTCCGATTCCGAGGGCGCGAGATGCTTCATACCGATCTTGGTAGCAATCTCCTTTCACGGCTCAAAGATGACCTCGAAGAAATTGCCGAGGTCGAACAACCGCCACGTATGGAAACGCGCATCATGTCGATGATCCTGACACCAAAATCTGTGTAATGTTTTGTCGTTGTACGCTTTCTGTAGGCGCGACCTTCCGTTCTGAGTAACAGGTGGGATCCCGGTCGTGATATATTTCTTCTTATAGGCGCGACCAACGGTCGCGTCCTGAAAACGAATGGTACTTGCAAGCGGATGCTTGCTGGTAAGGATATTCTAATGCCGAAAATGAAAACGCATAAAGGCGCAGCAAAACGTTTCAAATTCACGGCTAAAGGTAAAATTCGTCGCAATCGCGCTTATGCCGGGCACCTATTTATCTCTAAGTCGTCGAAGCAGAAACGTAGATTGCGGCAAGCGACCCTTGTTCACCCGAGTAATGAGAAACGCTTGAAACGCCTCATTCATCAGTAGAAGTTGGATGCCCGAATAGACCACGCAATAACGCGTTACGGGCGAAATAGTGGAAGTGATCGCGGATCGCCTCGCGGGTCGCGATAGGAGTTTGAGATGGCACGAGTAAAAACAGGGAATGTCCGACGCAAACGGCGCAATCGGATGCTCAAGCATTCCAAAGGTTACCGCGGTGGGCGGAACAATCTTAAGCGTACCGCTATGGAAGCGGTAGAGAAGGGTTGGAATCACGCCTACGCACACCGTCGCGCACGCAAACGCGATTTTAGGCGACTTTGGATTGCCAGAATTAACGCCGCCGCCAGATTGCACGGACTCTCTTACAGCCGATTTATACACGGGCTTAAGACTGCTGGCATCGAATTGGATAGGAAGGTCCTCGCCGACATGGCTATCAATGACGAAGCCGGTTTTGGGCAGCTTGTCGCCCTCGCAAAGGGTTAGGCTCGCGGACGCACCGTGAATTTGCACATTTAAATAAAAATTAACATATCAAATGGCTATGAAGGGACATACGTAAGCTGTTGAGACCTCCCAAATAGAGAGACCGCGTCATCGGTTGGAAGCGCGGTTTTGAGAGCAACAGCCGAATTTCATCCTGGAGCTACGCAATTAGAAAATGAAGCGGGTAGATTTGTCGGAGCGACTTCCGGGTCGCGACAATCTACCAAGCGGGGTGGTACCGCGGAAGTAGATGCCTGTCGCTTTCGTCCCCATAATAACTTCAACCATAAACTTGAAGTTACGGGGCAGAGTGATAGGTGTTTCTTTTTAAGAGGGACTATGAAAGCAGAATTACAAGCGATTCAGGCGGAAGCACTCGCAGCATTAAAATCGGTGGAAACATTAGACGCGCTTGAATCGCTCAGGATTACCTATTTTGGACGCAAGGGAAAATTGACGGATGTCATGAAAGGCATGGGTACCCTTTCCAAAGAGGAGCGTCCGGAGATTGGAAGACTCGCCAATGAAGTGCGTGCCACGCTAACGCAAGCGTTTGAAGCAGCAACCGAAGCACTGCATCATCAACAACAGGAACACCAGCTTGAGGCAGAAGCCGTTGATATCACGCTTCCAGGACGAAAACCGGCTTACGGGAAAGCGCACCCGGTGATGCAAACCTTGGAGCGGATTGAGGCAATTTTCCGCCAAATGGGATTTGAAGCAGTGACGGGACCGGAGGTCGAGACAGAGTATTACAATTTCGATGCGTTGAATACGCCCGCTGATCATCCCGCACGCGATTTACACGATACCTTTTACCTGACAGATGGACATCTTCTGCGCACCCATAATTCGCCAGTACAAATCCGCGCGATGGAAAGTCAGAGCCCCCCTGTCCGCATCATCGTGCCGGGGAAATGCTACCGCGTGGATTACGATGTCTCACACACACCGATGTTCCATCAGGTAGAAGGGCTGCTCGTAGACAAGCACGCCACTTTTAGCGAACTAAAGGGGATCTTGACATCCTTTGCACGGCAGATGTTCGGCGACCAGACGCAGATGCGCTTCCGTCCGCATTTCTTCCCGTTCACAGAACCGAGTGCGGAGATGGACATCTCCTGTGCTGTTTGTCAAGGCGATGGGTGTCGGAGTTGTGGCGGCACTGGATGGGTCGAAATCTTAGGAGCTGGTGCTGTTGATCCCGCTGTATTTGAAGCCGTGAACTACGACCCTGATGAAGTTACCGGATTCGCTTTCGGTATGGGTGTCGAGCGGATCGCGAACCTCCAATTCCACATTCCAGACATCCGCACCCTCTATGAGAACGATCTCCGTTTTTTACGTCAGTTTTAAAATGGTTATCAGTGGTCAGTTATCAGTTTTCAGTAGAGAGACTTATGGTTGGCAGCGTAATCGCTCCAGCCACAATGCTCCTTAACTGACCACCGAAAACTGATGACGTTTCACTCTGACAACCCATAATTATCAAAGGTCTTGATAAATGAATGTAACTTTAAATTGGCTTAAAACCTATATCGATTTTGAATGCTCCGCGGGCGAACTCGCTGATCGGTTAACGATGTTAGGCATTGAAGTTGAATCGGTTAAGCAACCCGGTGCCGAACTTGAAGGGGTCGTCGTCGGCAGTGTTAACGCTATCAAACCGCATCCGAATGCCGATAAACTCGTCCTCTGTCAGGTAGACATCGGCGAGCCCGAAGAGCTCCAGATCGTCTGCGGTGCCCCGAATGTCCGAGAAGGGATGCATGCCCCTGTAGCAACGATAGGTACAACGCTGCCCATGGGTCTGACAATCAAACGCGCGAAACTACGCGGCGAAACTTCGCAAGGCATGCTCTGCTCCGAAAAAGAGTTAGTGCTCTCAGAAGATGCCGCAGGTCTCATGGAACTATCGACGGATATAAGCATCGGTACACCGCTTGCAACCGCTTTGGGATTAGACGATACCCTGTTTGAACTTGAGATTACACCGAACCGTCCAGACTGCCTCAGTCTTATCGGTGTCGCCCGCGAAATCCGAGCGGAGACAGGCAACCCTCTAAAACTCCCACAAGTTGACTTCAGCGAAGATGGAGCCGATGTTCGAGAGGTTACCTCTGTAACGATTGAAGCACCAGACCTCTGTCCGCGTTATGCTGCACGAGTCATTCAAGGCGTTAAGATTGGACAATCCCCTGCATGGTTACAACAGCGACTCGAATCCGTCGGTATCGGTGTGATTAACAACATCGTCGATATTACGAACTTCGTCCTGATGGAATACGGTCAACCACTCCACGCCTTCGACTATCACAAACTCACAGAAAATCGGATTGTCGTCCGGCGTGCAATGGCAGGTGAAAAATTGACAACGCTTGATGAAATAGAACGTGAACTCACCACTGATATGCTCGTCATTGCCGACGCTGAAAAACCTGTCGCACTCGCAGGCGTTATGGGCGGATACGATTCCGAGATTACCAAAGCAACGTGTGATGTGCTGTTGGAGAGTGCCTATTTCAACCCGTCAAGTATCCGTGCAACCGCAAAAGCGTTAGGGATGAGCACAGAGGCATCCTACAGATTTGAACGCGGTGCGGATCCCGGTATCGCGATCGCTGCACTCGATCGCGCTGCGCAACTCATCACCGAGTTGGCAGGTGGGACCGTCTGTAAAGGTGTTGTTGATGTCTATCCGGGGGAGCAGCCCCTGACCAAGATTCAACTCCGTCCGGAACGCGTCAACTTCGTCCTGGGAACCGAAATTGAGGCGGCAACGATGGAAGAAATATTAACGCGTCTCGGTTTCGCTGTAGAAGTCTCCGGGAGTATTCATCGCGTTACCGTGCCGACGTTCAGATCCGACATTACCCGTGAGATAGACCTTATTGAAGAGATCGCTCGCGTCTACGGCTACGATAACATACCGACGACACTCCCCAAAGGCGATATCCCTGTCCCCGCACCTGACCCGAAGGTAGAGGTACGCAGGCGTATAAAACAATTTCTCCTCGCTGCCGGGATGATGGAAGCGGTCAACTACAGTTTCTCTGATCCGAAAAGTTTCGATAGGATCCGTTTCGCTGCGGACAATCCGCTTCGTAACGCTTTGCCACTACAAAACCCACTGAGCCCCGAAATGTCTGTACTCCGAACAACCTTATTACCCGGATTACTTGATAACGCGCAACGTAACCACAATCACCAGATAGACACCATCGCGCTCTTTGAAATAGGGAGTGTCTTTATTCGTAACGGTGGGCAGCAGGAACCAGAACGTGTTAGCGGTGTCCTCGCCGGACAGGTTGGTGATGGCGTGTATAGTAATCCGTACCGGGAACCGGATTTCTACGACATCAAAGGAATTGTGGAGGGGATACTTGAGGTTTGCGGCATCGTTGATTATACACTGGAGAAAACGGACGCGCCGACCTTCCACCCCGGTCGCAACGCAGCGGTGCTGTCGAGTAACAGACAGATAGGCATCTTCGGGGAAGCACATCCAGAGGTACTTGAAAATTACGATCTGCCGTATAAGGCGTATCTCTTTGATTTTGACATGGAAGCGTTAGTAGAAGGCGCGATATTCGCCAAACGTTTTGAACCTATCTCTGTCTATCCGAAGGTTGAGCGTGATCTTGCGATTGTCGTAGACGAAGCGGTCCTGTCCGATATGCCGACTGAACTTATTTACGCAACGGGTGGCGAATTAGTTGAATCGGTCCGTCTTTTTGATGTCTATGAAGGCGAACAGGTCCCGGAAGGCAAAAAGAGTCTCGCCTACGCCATCACGTATCACTCTGCGACCGAAACCTTGACAGACCAGGCAGTAAATGCCCTTCACGATAAGGTTGTCAAGCATCTGAATCAGGAACTTGGTGCTGAATTACGGATGTAGGTGGGCATCGAGACTATGCAGGCACACCGGATAAAAAATCTATTTTCTGCCATTGCGCGTTATTACGACTTTCTCAACGCGCTGTTAAGCCTTAAGCGTGACAAGATGTGGCGACGGGAGACGGTCAATGTAAGTGATGTCGAACCGATGAGCAAGGTGTTAGATGTCTGTACGGGTACGGGTGAACTTGCCCTTGCATACGCTGATAAGATTGCAGCAGAAGGTTTTGTTATCGGTTCAGATTTCTGCTTTGAGATGCTCGTTATAGGAAATCAGAAGTTGCAAAAGGATAGTAGCAGTAACACAAGTTTTCTGGCAGCGGACACCCTCAATCTCCCGTTTTTAGACGATACCTTTGACGTTGTCTCCGTCGGTTTCGGTATTCGGAACGTTTCAGATTTAGAGTTAGGGATCCGCGAGATGACGCGCGTCGCTGCACCGGGCGGTAGGATCGTTATTTTAGAATTTACACAACCTGTGAATCCGCTATTTCGGGGTCTTTACTACTTCTATTTCACGAAGATCTTACCCTTCATCGGGAACTTAATCTCCCGCAGTAAAGACGATGCTTACGGGTATCTCCCGCGTTCTGTTATGAAATTTCCGAATTGCGATGCCTTGAAACAGGTGATGGAGCAGTGTGGACTGACAGATGTGCGGTTTTATCGGAAAACGTTTGGTATCGTCGCAATTCACGTTGGAAAGAAACCGAGGAATATCGCTTGACTTAATGCGTGCGATTTCAACCCTGTTCCTTCGCTAATCGCTCAACATGCGCCACAACGGACTCGGATACGCCTTCTAAACTATATCCACCTTCTAACGCAGAAATAACGCGTCCCGATGCAGTTTCCTCGGCAAATCCAAGCATCAGATCCGTGAGTGTGGCGAATCCGTCTGCTGTGAGTTCAGTGCCAGCGAGTGGATCGAGGTAGTGTGCATCAAAACCTGCTGAGATTAATAGCACTTCTGGCGAGAAACCTCGCAATGCTGGTATAAGAACATCTGTAAAGACTTTAACGTATTCGGCATCGCCACTTCCGGCTGGCATCGGGACGTTTAGGGTCGTGCCGTGTGCTTTTCCGCTACCGCGCTCGCGACTTGATCCCGTACCCGGGTAGAGCGGCGATTGATGGATAGAAAAAAAGAAGACGGATTCATCTTCATAGAAAATGTCCTGTGTGCCGTTGCCGTGATGAACATCCCAATCCACAATTGCGACTTTTCCGACACCGTGTTCCTGCTGGAGATAGCGTGCCGTAATCGCGATGTTATTGAATAGACAAAATCCCATACTCTGCCCAGGTGTAGCGTGGTGTCCCGGCGGACGTACCATCGCAAAAGCGTTTTTCACCTCACCGGTTGCAACCGCATCTGCTGCTCGTAGGACACCACCTGTCGAAAGCAACGCAATATCAAACGATTCATGACAGACAGTGGTGTCGTAAGTGAGGGGGATTTCTTTTTCACAGTGTTGCCGGATATGTTCGCTATAGGCAGGGTTATGCGCGTAAGCGATCTGTTCAACGCTTGCAGGAGTCGGTTCAATCTGGTGCAATTGCTCCCATACATCGCTCTGTTGAAGTGCTGCTAAACTTGCCCGTAACCGATCCGGTCGTTCAGGATGTCCGGGACCGGTGTTGTGATTAAGATAGTCTGAGTGATAGG
This sequence comes from Candidatus Poribacteria bacterium, assembly GCA_009835515.1. Classification (GTDB taxonomy): domain Bacteria; phylum Poribacteria; class WGA-4E; order WGA-4E; family WGA-3G; genus WGA-3G. The sequence continues at coordinate 87 of VXXH01000294.1, read as the reverse complement.
CGAAACCTGTTTTTTGTGTCATGTCCATCTCTTTACCTTGAGAAAAAAGTTGACTGTGGCATTTGAATATATGATAGGATATATCTC
>VXXH01000324.1:3467-7508 GCA_009835515.1 Candidatus Poribacteria bacterium | reverse complement strand
AGTCCCGTAGGTGTTTTTGCTGGGGGTCTTTGATAGGGTATTTCTGCGGATTTCCGTTAGGTTGAACGGCGTTGAAAAGTTGGATATTGATAGGTCAAACACACCTAAAAGTCAATCGTTTTCTGCCATATCCATTTAAGAACATAGTGAAACCCAACTTTACACCGTCAGGGTCTCGGAACCTTCAAGGTTTCCAAAGCGTTGGGTTTCACTCGGTTTTTGGCGAATGTGACGTATCTGACGAAAGTTGTGTTTTTCTCTGATTTTCACGTTTTTGGTGGTATCCGTTCAACCCAACCTACGATGTCCCGATGCGGTTTTTTCTTAAATTGACACCTATGGTGTGGTTGGAAAACCGGACCTACCGAGGGGCGAAAGTGAAGTATCGGGGTTGGAAACCCGCCTACAAAAACCGGGAGTCGTTTCGGATTATAACTTGATTTATGAGCGGAAGTAACATATAATTCAATCGTGCCAATGCAACCCCTAAATGCTAAGAATGGAGACCGAAAAACTGTGAACTACCGCGATATTCTACAAAACATTAGACTTGCCTTCCCGCAACCGACATCTGACCCGATCCATGATTCCTACTTCGTGCATTCCATCATGCGGGCGTTGGACCAAGTTGACGCGCTCAAAACACATCTGCCGATGCTCGGAAATGTTGTTCATGGGAACTTTGAAGAAGCACGGCAAACCGCGTTACCAGACGCTATGTCCTCGGTAGAGGATATTACTGCTGAACTCATCGGTTATCTCCGAGGGATGACGATTTTCGGGCATCCTCGGACCCAACAGAACGTTATCCCGCCGACAACAATACCAAGTGTAATTGGTGTACTTATTGCTTCGCTATACAACCCCAACATCGCTTGGGATGAATATAGTCACCTGGTAGCGTTGGCTGAAGTCGAGGTTGTCGGGATGACCTCAAAAATGGTTGGCTATGACGCAGAAAAGGCGAGCGGTGTGTTTACCTTTGGCGGTACCGGAACCACACTCTACGGGGTGAAACTCGGTTTAGAAAAGGCATGCCCGGGGACGATGCAAAACGGGACACCTGAAGAGGCGATTGTGTTCGTATCAGACGCAGGACACTATTGCGCAACGAATATTGTCGGTTGGCTCGGCATGGGAACAAACAATCTGGTTACGATTCCGACAACTCACGACAACGAAATTGACCTCACCCAATTGGAACAGTCGGTTCGGGAAGCACTCACGGACGGGAAAAAGATCGCTGCCATCATCGCGACGTTGGGCACTACGGATGCGTTCGGGTTAGATGATTTAGAGAGTATTGTGGCGTTGCGCGATACACTCGTTGATGAATTCCAACTCGACTACCGACCCCACGTTCACGCCGATGCGGTTATTGGATGGGCATGGTCGGTATTTAACGACTATGATCTTGAGGGCAATCCCTTAGGATTTCGACCGCGTACCGTTCGGGCTTTGGCGGGCGCGGGCAGACGCATACGGCACCTATCCCTCGCGGATTCCATCGGGATCGACTTTCATAAGACGGGTTTTACGCCTTATATCTCCAGTCTCGTCCTCGTCAAAAATAGAGAGGACCTCAATTTGGTGAAGCGTCATCCGGAACAGATGCCGTACCTCTATCACTTCGGGGAACACCGACCCGGCATGTATACGCTTGAAACCTCCAGAGCAGGGACAGGTCCCCTTGCAGCCCTCGCGAATCTCCGGTTGTTCGGCGAACAAGGCTTACGGGTTATCCTCGGACACATCGTTGAAATGACACAACTCCTGCGGGAACACCTCGAAGGACACGCCGGTACCACCGTGCTGAATCGAGACAACTTTGGCACCGTCACCCTTTTCCGTGCTTACCCCGAGGCGGTGGACACCTTTTCAATCAAGCGACAGGAATTTGAGGATGCCGCCTATCGTGAGAGTTTACTCGCCCATAACGCCTATAATCAAGAAATCTTCCAATACGTGCATTCGGAAGCGATGGAGGGTAGAGGTGTCGTCATTTCGACAACCGATTGTTACCGACATACCACCTATGGCGAACCGATTGTCGCGTTGAAATCATATATCCTATCCCCGTTTGTTGATGAAGCCGATGTCAAAACTGTCGTTGATAAGGTCTTGGAAGCGCGAGTCCATGTCGGGAAAAATAATACCGCTGCTACGGCATCGAAGGGTTCCTGACAAGCAGCAATTCGAGCATTTCGAGGAGCGTCCGTTTGCGGCAGTGTCGGCCTCGGAGTACTTCCAGATAAGCCTTCCACTGACTTTCTTGGTCGAGGTGCCGATAGAGTTTCTGTGCTTCGGTCAGGTAGTGCTGAACTGTCTTATAATCCGTGCGTTTCCGTGAGGTCAACACCTGTTCGATCAGTCCTTGATAGAGCATGAGAGCCGTTTCCGGACGCTGCCGTTCCACCAACGTGAGGAGTTGCTCGGTGAAATTCGGGATGCGGCTGGCAAGTGGATTTTTGAGAATATCCCAGTATGCCTCAATCGTTAGTGAGAATTCTTCGAGTGCCTCCCATACCGTATCCGCATCCTGACGTTCCAGCAGAAGATTGATAAAAGCAGGGGCAGCCTCTTCGCGTCGAGCGAGTCGGAAGGACGCTGCGATCTGTTCGCTGTTAAGATAGAGGCACATTAAGAGTTGAACGTGTGTCTGCCGATCGCGACTTTCATCAAGGCGTTGTTCAATTGCCGTTTGGAGTTCGGTTGTGTCTTGTGTGGTACAGAGTTGCTTGAGGAGGTGGATGAGGTGTGGTGTGAAAGCGGCTTCTGCTTCAAAGCTCAGTTCCAATAGTGGTCGACGGTATTCACGAAGTGCCGTCAGTTCCTGTAACGTGTCGGCGATCTGCCCGAACTGCCTTGTGCATGTCCGGACGAATCGTGGCAACTCCGCACCTTGAAGTGTATCTTCGTAACGGACAACAGATTGGTGTATCAAGGCATAAAGAATTGATAACGCGAATTCCGTTGCCCCTGCTTGTGCCAGCGATTCAGCATGTCGGAGGAGTTCTGTCAGCTGCACTATGACTTTGTGGAGTTGATGCTGTTCGAGAAATCCATTTCCGAAAAGGCGATCAATCTGTTCGCGGTAGGCTGTGGTTGTCGCAGATACGACTACAGTGGATGCCGATGCTGTAGGCATGTCTCGGAATTGGGACTCTGCTACGCTGTCTGCATAGGTTTTCACGATGGGAACCAATGCAGGTTCGCGTTTGAGGAGTTCAGAAATAAGCTGCAAAAGGGCTGCCTTCGGTTTCTCCGCAATCGCGGTCAGTACGGGTTCTACGGAATGGATCTCCGCTGGTTCATGAACGTAGGTGAGTAGCAGTGCAACGATGTGTTTACAGTCGCCACCCCAATCGTACGGACAGGAACACTCCGCGTCAGCGATCCCTGTTGGTGTCAACTCTACTGAGACGCGATACGGGTCGTCTTCTGATCCATAGCAATTTGCCGAGAGCGTCCAGCCATGAAACATCGGGGTTTCGATCGCTTCCTCGTAGAAATAGTCCTCACCGCGCGAAAAGACTTGCTTTGTGCATCGGTCTTGAATCTGGTCTTCGGTAAGATCAGGATATTGCATCGCATATTAAACCACAATCGTTTCGGGAGCTATCGTTACGTCTCCAACAGCGGGGACTTCAATCCGTCCGACACAGGCACTACACAAGGCGTAGTACCGAACGGCATCCTCGTCGGGATCAATGACACCGTTAACGGCTTGTTTCATCTGCTCGAATTGGGAGCGGGTGAGATGCGCTTCAAAAACGCTATATTGGACGCGGCTCCCGAATCCTTTGAGCACTTTCGCGAGCTGGTTGCGTCTCTGGTTATCTGGGATATCGTAAGAGATGACATAGAACATGGAATGAACCTCTAACGTGTGAAAAAATCGTTTGAAAATAGGTTTCGGATGTGATATGATGTCCGTTATAGTAAGTCAGCATGGTTCGTAGTAGTGCGATTCATCGCACGTATTCTGGTTCGTAGTAGTGCGATTCATCGCACGTATTCTGGTTCGTAGTAGTGCGATTC
>VXXH01000324.1:0-3457 GCA_009835515.1 Candidatus Poribacteria bacterium | reverse complement strand
TGGTTCGTAGTAGTGCGATTCATCGCACGTATTCTGGTTCGTAGTAGTGCGATTCATCACACGTATTCTGGTTCGTAGTAGTGTGATTCATCGCACGTACACACAGAAAAAACGGGCAATCAATTGCCCTACTACCAACTAACTGGATGTGTTATGCCTGAATTCATCACTTCACCAATATTCTTAATAATTGCCGCGATACTCGCTGTCCTTCTCGTGATTACTATTGTGAAGGGCGCGATCCGTATCTTCATCTGGATCGCCGTTATCGCCGTAATCCTTATCGGCCTCGGGGTGATGACACAAGGGGACATGCGTGATTGGTTTGAGAATCTCCTCAAGACAGTAACAGAATAGACGTTGCGACTCAGTTTATCGGTGGTGGGTTGCCTTTCAATCCACAGATGCGATACTGTCCAAACCCAAACGCAGTGTGGTGCCCGATATGCAAATACTCGCCGAGATAGATAAAAGGCAAAAACGGCTCCAGTTTCCCCTCAAAGCGAATCTTACCAACAAACCCACCCATCGGCACGGATTTCTCCGCTCGGTAAGAGTACCGATCCTTCCTAAGCCAATTCAGACGAGAATGATGACTGACAGCGGTGGAAGCCTCTATTAAGCCGTGAGCATCTACATCTAAATCCTCGCCGCAATGGAAATAACTCAGGAACCGGATACGCCGGAGCAGATTGCGGATGAGGTGTTCAAACGTTAGTTTGCCTGTCCATTTCCCATCGACTTTGATACTCGTGGGTGTGATAAATTCCAATTCAATCGCATCAGTGCCGTGAGGCACAGCAGGCATCACATCTGCCAATCCAAGAATCAGTCCATCATCCGTCAGCATCTCGGTCTCTGCCGTGTAAATCGTCTGCGGTTGATGGCTGTCATGAGCGGGTAAACTCTCCACCTTATCAAGTTGACACTGCCCGCGTTTGTTTCGGAGTCCGATCCGTCGCCTGCCTATCTGATCGAAAGTAAACACCATCCACGGTAACAGGTTGATTGCTTCGCCGATGAGCGTCAAATTACAGGTGATGGTATCCTCTGGAGCATAATCCAATTGTCCGGTGCGTGGTGGCTCAAGGATGAAGGGATGCGGTGCAAAGGGTTGTCCTCGCAGAATAGGACTATCGTCCGGCACTGGCGTTTCAAAGCATTTGGAGTAGACGCATCGCTCTGGGAACTGACACTGTTTTTCACATTCCCGCGTCGTCTCAACGCACGTGACATGCCGTAGGATATATCCGAACCTCCCGCGGAAGACGTTGCCTTTGTGTTGCGGCATCCGCAGTGGTTCTTGGACGGTATAGGTAAAGCGATAGCGCGCGAAACGAAAATTTTGGAGCATGGTGTGTTTACGACCAACCGAAGGCAGTGCGTATGTATTGATGAAATGTTTGCTGGAGGCGATACCACGTATCCTTTCCCCAGATTTCTAAAGACAGACTTGAATGCCCTGTTTCTTCTCTCAATTCGGCCTGGATAAGCTGCTGTGCCTCTTGCGAAGCCCCACACAACACGATGGCACGTGCCTCAACACCGCCGAGTTGCCGCATTCGTAAAATAGCCTCCATGCCTTTTTGCTTCACCCGGGCATGTTCATAAGCAAGGGTACACGAAACAACAACAATTTGGTAGCCTAATACTGCAACCACGTCAAGTTCAAAAGGCTTCACACTTGCGTCTGATACATTGGCTCGCCGGACATACACCTTGTGGAACAGTCTATAGTTGCTCCGATCTGAAGACTGCCGAGAGATGTCTGCTAAGATATCCTGAAAGGCAGCATACGCCCCGTATTCAAGAAGCTCAGGTGTAAAACGCCTACCACTATTGAACGCTGCACGGCCTTTCGCCAATTGGTCTTCACTGAGAGGTTTGGGAGCAGGACAATTTCTCGTTTGATTGTTACCCCATTCATCCCAGTATTTATAAAGAAATGGGCCGAGTTCAAAACCGTTGAGTTCAGCAATGCGCTGCAGCCGAGGTTCGATGCCCTTGCGAGTATCTGAGACTAAGATATTTCCGTTCCGGTCTATGAGGGGCGCGCCTGCGTCAGCGCGTGGATCCAGATAGGAGGTCTCTACATCCAAATTTCGCGATGGAAGGGAAACCTTAATATTTTCTGCCGCAGCGACGGTTTCAACGCACATTACCTTCGTACCACCGGTATAATGCACGTGAATGCGAGTGGTATTGTCTGGTAAATTGTGTATGAGGTTCTGGGTTATGTCGCTGCGTACAGTAGCTGGATTTCCCGATACTGTTTCGACCGTATCAATAGCGGATATGTCGCGACTATATTTCAGCAGTCGGTCTCGTTCAGGTTTTGTTTCTTTCGTATGCACAAATCGTACATGGATTGGGGATGGCAGGTTATCTTTCAAATGATGAAGTGCCACCCAAACAGGTAGTGGATTGGTGCCAACTGTTAGCATGAGGAGTGTTCCCATAAGGGCAGTTTCCTCCGTTTTCCTACAAATTTTTGCCGGCCGCTGAAAATGTTGTGCTTGTGTTGTAATGTTTTCAGAGATGTTTAGATGGTATAGAAGTTTTGAAGCATCATGGAAGTGGTGCGATAAATTTATGTTGATCGTTGAAGGCATCAGCATTAATGTCTGTGTCTGTAATCTCTTGTGCCTTCTTGAATCGTCCTTCAACAGTTGCTTTAAACGCGTTGAAACTCTTTTCGTTGATCTTACTCATGCCGTGAGCATATATACTCCGATTCCGAATCTCAACTTGCCCTCGAAATGCTTGCCAGTTCAGGCCGTCAACAATATCATCGTCTAGGGCACCTAAAGTGAGAAAGCCATCAACTAATGCAATAGGATTCGGAAGATCTGACATGCTTACATTTCCATAAACGTCTTTGCGTTTCTTCTTATATTTATCGAAAAGCTCTATTTCATCAACATCAGACTTTGAATAATTAGGATCGCTCGTTATGATCCCGTATTGAGCAAGGCGATGTTGTTCTATCCATTCGAGAAGTCGGTAGAGAAGTAAACACGCAGTGTCGAGTTTACCTTGTGCTTTCCGTCGAAGGGCATTATGATAAAGCATAAAGGCAAAATGGAATCCATCAGGAATATTGAACGCAAGTTTTTCGTTATTGAAGATGTTATCCAAACCTTCAAGTGCCTTCTTATGTTCTGAAAGAATCGGCATCAAACTATAAAGTGGCTCCAACTGATTTACGGACGGAGAGAATCGCTCAAGTATATTCAATAAATGATCTACGTTTGTCCTTGCTCTGCTAATATCAAGATTATCCCAGGCCTCATAAATTTCGCATAGGAATCCGTATGCCCTGTAAACAGTGATTAGATTCGGATCCCGTACCTGCGCCTCAAGTTGATTAAAAATGCGTTGTGCTCCGGCATAATCATGTCTCTCATAGAGATCTCTTGCCTTCTCAACCTCTAAATCACCAAACACTGTGTAAGGA
>VXXH01000209.1 GCA_009835515.1 Candidatus Poribacteria bacterium | reverse complement strand
CGTTAATCAGTTTCACGCTCATACTATTTTACACCGGAAACCTGCAGATTGCGATAGCACACGATGCCCACGGGCGTAGAGGTTGGGTTGCCCAACCCGTGCAGACACACTATTTCGATCATATTACACTTTTTTCTCAAGGCAGAATCACCCGTTTTACGCAGATGCCGATCCGGGTCTACATCTCGCCCATCCTAAAAGAGAGCCCGTATCTACCGGAAATCCGATATGCCATGCAAGAATGGCACACCGCCAGCGAGGGTAACATCCGCTTTGAAGAAACGGAAGCACCTCGGAACGCCGACATTCGCGTCAGTTGGGGACACAGCGGTCTCCATGCCGACTTTCAGGACATGAGACTCGGTAGTGCAGAACTCACGCGCCTCAAGGATACAAAACAGATAGTCGCGCAAGATCCAGCGGATGCCTCACCGCCGTTTACCGTCGAGGTTATACTTATGTTGGAAGGCGACGGCACTATCGGCGAACTATCACAGAAAGAGATGCGGACAGTTTGCCTCCACGAGTTTGGACACGCAATCGGATTATGGGGACACAGCCCACATCCGAGTGATATCAGTTATCCGACAGCAACAGTGCAACATCCATCAGCACGCGATATAACCACGTTGCGTAAACTCTACAATACACCCCTTAATACACCACAACACGACATCGCTATCAAGGTTTTGACATCCGAGATTGAAGCGAAACCCTATGCGGAAAAGCGAAAACGTCTCCGACATCATTACCTGTTGGGAACTGTCTATTTTGATGAAGGCAACACAGAAGCCGCAATCGGGAGTTTTCTGACCTGCCAGGCGTTAGATGCTAAGTTTCAACCCGCAATAGAGAAACTGATTCAAGTCTACCATGAAACCGGAAAGACCCATGATGCAATCGCGCTCCTTGAGAAACGGATCACCCAGAAACCGTCGCCAGCGGATTACAATACACTCGGTATCTTCTTCTATGAAAGAAAAGAGGCAGAAAAGGCGATACAAGCGTTTGAAAAAGCACTTCATATCGCACCGTATCATAAAGCCGCACGGCGAAATCTACATCAACTCCTTCGGGCAAAGGGATTCAAAGCGTTAGCAGCAAAAGACTTTGAGACCGCAACCACGACTTTCAAACGGGTGATTCGGATGGACCCGCTCGACGCGCCTACCTATCAATTGATGGGCAACGGATACGCCCAAGTTGGACAATTTGAGACAGCGATCAATTATTACCAGAAAGCAATTGATATTAACCCAGTCGATGCGCTTACGAAGCACCATCTTGCAGAATGCTATAACAACTACGGAGTCGCCCTGCGAAATCGTGGCGAATGGGATGCGGCAATTGAAGCGTATCGCAACGCGTTGTTGTTAATGCCGACACTCGGTGTTGCCCGCACAAATTTAGGCGATGCGTTCACCCGAAAGGCGAAGGCACATAACGAAGCAGGCGAATTAGACGAAGCCGCAAATGCGTATCTCGAATTAAAGAAACTTTACCCGAACGAATTGCACATCCGCAACCTGCTCGGTGAGTTATACCTGAAAAAAGGCGACTATGCCGAGGCACTGTCCGCATTCCAACACGTTTACAATATCACCCCGAACGCAGCGCACGCGCTCCATAATCTCATCGCTGCTTATCACCATTATGCGCGAAGCCTCAGTGATACGGAGGAATATATCACAGCGATCCAACTGCTTCAGAAGGCTCTCCGACTCGCGCCGACCGATCTAAATTTACGTTTGAGTCTCGCAAATGCCTATCAGGGAGCGGGCGACTATGAGCGTGCTACCATAGAGGTGTCCCGTGTCTTGGCACAAGAACCGGAGAACCCACAAGCGAAGGAAGAAGAGATTAACCTCCGAATCCGGCGCGGGAATGCACTTATGGGACAACGGCAGTACGCCGCCGCTATCGCTGAATTCGAGGGGATCCCGGAATCCAAGCGTAACACCGAAATTTACAATACCCTCGGTTATCTCTATCTCGTGGAAGGTGAACACCAGAAAGCACTTGCGGGTTTTGAAACTGTTCTCCAGAAAGACCCGATTAACATGCCAGCGTTCAGGAATCTATTGTCCTTAGAATCACAACTGATCCGGCATCATTTTGATAGAATCAAAAGAGATACGCTCACCAAAGTCCGATGTGCCCTCGCCCTTACTTTAATCAAACGTAAACAGACGAATGCAGCGATCGAAAAATATCAATCCGCATTGAAATCTAAATCTGAAGAGATGAACCCCCTTCTTATTGAAACGGGTAAACAACTCGCAAACTGGTTTCAGCAATACGGCAACACCGAGAACCGTGAGAGGGTTCTCCGTTGGGTTGAAGAGCGGAGTAGTAGATGATTTTCGTACCGAGTTGATTCACGCATACTTTGCCTGAAAAAGAAAAAGGGTCAGGCAAAATGCCCGACCCATAATATGAGTGCGTGAATGAAACACGCGGCTGCTTCTAAACGATGACTACTGATTACCACCGCCACGACGACCGCGTTCACCACCCTGACGATTTCCACGTTGCTGCATTTCTGTCTGACGCTTTTTCGTCAATTCGTTGAGTTTAGTCATCTGCTCTTTCGTCAAAACCTCTTTGAGGCTCGCTTGGAATTCGGGTCCGACCGTAGCGACAAGTTTCTGCATTTCGGACCGCATCGCTTGCCAATTACCGGAGGCACGTAATTCTTTCATCTTCGCTGCGAATTTGTCACGAGTCATCTGATAAACAGGGCGCGCTTTGACGAGTGTCTCATCGTCTACCTTCACGGAGAATGTTAAGTCAATCCAAGAATTATCAACGATGGACATAGGATTCATTATTCCCGGCATGCCGCCTCTGTTTCCACGTTCACCGCCCTGACGATTTCCACGTTGCTGATTCTGAGCGTTCCGGTCTGGACGTTGTGCCAACGTTGCATATTCAAAAACAAAGACTCCGACGATTGCGAGGACTGCGACTGCACCGATTGCAAAAAATTTCTGCTTCATTTTTACTTCTCCTATAAGATTTTGAGTTGTGTGAATACCGCCAATGTTATTTCAAAGGCGTTCACATTTTGGTTTCGCTTCTTTAGTCAGATGTGTTCAGGAAAGGTTCGTTTTTTATTTTTCGCAAACGTGAAACACGAGACTCAATACCTTTTGTTCTCCTCACAGACTTTGACAACCGCCAATGTATATGCTATAATAGAGAGGAAGGGAGGGGCGAATGGATTGGAAAGAGGCACTGCTGGAAATTGTAACGCAACCCGGCTCACGGCTCCGGTTTCGGGAGCCGCTCGCAAAACATACCCACTTCGGTATCGGTGGCGAAGCGATGGCTTATATTGAAGTCAGCACGGTCTCCGAACTGGCGGCATTGGCACGCTTCCACAAAGCGTGGGATGTCCCGGTTGCGCTCATCGGTCGCGGGTCCAATCTGCTGGTGAGTGATAGTGGTTTCAAAGGTATCAGTATCAGGTTAGTCGGCGAGTTGGCAAAACTGGAGGTGGACGAAAATATCGTTTCGGTGGGTGCGGGACTTGCACTGCCAGCCCTGTCAAAAACAATGTCACAACGTGGTTTGAGCGGCGTGGAATTCGCGCTCGGTATCCCCGGATCTGTTGGCGGTGCGCTGATTATGAACGCCGGTGCATGGGGCAGCAGTTTCGGAGATGTCGTCACAAATGTTACCGCCATGACTGACACCAGCGAACTTGTTAATCTAACCCACGCTGAAGCAAAATTTGAATATCGACACAGCAGTTTGGACACCTATTTCTGTGTTACAGGTGCAACCCTGACACTTGAACCCGGAGATGTTGACACCATCACAGCGCGGATGCAAACGCTCTTCAAACAGAAAGTCGAAACGCAACCCTTCGTCGAAGAAAATGCGGGGTGTATGTTCAAAAATCCCCCCGGCGATTCCGCTGGACGGTTGATTGACATTAGCGGACTGAAAGGCTACCGTATCGGCGGTGCAGAGGTATCCACGATCCACGGGAACTTCATCCTCAACATTGACAATGCAACAGCAGAAGATGTGCTGAAGTTAGTCGCACACATCCAACAACAGGTCCGTGAAAAGACTGGGATCTCCCTCCAGACAGAGGTCAAACGGTTGGGGTTTGACTAAACCCATTTACTTTGTCCCGTCAGGTGAATGCACGTCGCATTTGGGCGTGTACGCCGCAAAATAGCGATGAAAACTTTACTTCGTTGGCTATCTATCACATTATGCCTTTATGCGTTAGGTGGACACCCTGCTACCGCCCAAAACGCTTACGAACTTGGAGAAGCAGCACTCCAACTCGAAAATTACGAAGAAGCCATCCAACACTTCACCAGTGCAGAGAAAAGTGGGAAGACGCTTGCTCGTTTAGGGTACGCCCACTCCCAACTCGGTCACTATGCAGAAGCCACCCGCGCCTACCAAGAAGCACTCCACAAAGACAACGTGGAAAGCCAGACCGCAGTGGCACAAGCACTGTTAGGTTTGGGTTATATCGCGTACCAACAGGGAAAGTTTGATGACGCAATCCGACGCTATACGGAAGTGGTTCAGCAAGACATGGCAGGTATTGCCGAGGCACATCATAACCTCGGTAGAATCTATGCAGGACGTGGAGAGATTGAGAAGGCAGTCACCGCACAACAGCACGCTATTGCGGAAGATCCAAATCTTGCCGAGGCACACTACCATCTCGGCATCCTTTACAGCCGCAAGCAGGATTGGCAAACGGCGATTGCTGCGTATCAGAAAACTATTGCCCTAACGCCAACGATGCCGAATGCATACTACCAACTTGCCCGATGCTACCAGCAAACTGGCGATATACTCGAAACTGAAAAGGCGATGCAGCGGTTCCGTGATTTAAAAGTGGCGGACACAGAAATCCAGAAACAACTTGAAGCAGTTTTCGTTGCGGATACCGATGAAAAAGCCGAAGCATTCCTCCAGCTCGCGAATACCTATCTCAAACACGAAAGATACGAAAAGGCGACCCAGACGTTCAAGCGTATCGGTAAATATAGCACATCGGATACGCATACTGCACAAGTGTCCGCTGGACTCGCCAGCGTTGCATTGGAGCAAGGACACCCAAAACAAGCAGTCACACACTACGAACGTGCGATCGTCCTCGGCTTAGAGACAGCAGAGATTTATCACAATCTCGGTATCGCCTACATGCAGAACCGAGACGGAGAGAACGCCTTAAAGCAGCTCCATCGCGCGCTTGAGATTAACCCCAATTTGCCAGAAACCTTGACAATGCTTGGTACACTCTATGCGGCGAAGAATAAGTTTGATGAAGCAGAGACGCACTACGAACGGGCTATTGTGCTCGCGCCGGAAGCGGCGATGGCGTACCACGGACTCGCTTATTTGTATGGACGACACAATCAGAAGTTGGAAAAAGCGGTTGAATTGGCACGCCACGCGACAAAATTATCCCCCGATTCCGCGCCTTACTACAACACCTTATCGTGGTTGTGCTATAAGATCAGGAAATACGATGCAGCAGAAACAGCGATTTTAAAGGCGATTGAACTCGCGCCTGATAATCCGCTCTATCAAGAAGGTTTAGCAGAAATCCGGCAGCGCGAGAAATAGAGGAACTACAAGCCAGCTTTCAGTTTCCCCCATATTGTTGTCAACTTACTTTCGGGTTCTACCGCCAACAAACCTGTTGCCTTTTCAAGTCCATTTTCCATGATGGTTTTGATGTCGTCCTGCTCAAGTGGAACATTGAAGAGTGCGACTTCATCAAGCAACCCTTCACACTGGTGTCCACCGTTTGATCCATCCCCAATCCGCATTCGAGCTGGATTGGCATCGAGACTCGGCTTTGCATACGCTTGCTTGCCGACTTCCTCACCGTCGGTGTAGATAACCAGACCGGCTTTCTCGCCGACAACGCCCGCGAGGTGATGCCATCCATCACCTGTAACGACGGGGCCGCCGATCGGACCTCCCCATGCACCCGGTGCCCCCTTGGTAAGGCTGAATTGGAGCTTTTGACTGTCTTTATCCACAGCCAACAGATAGTTGCGTGGATTCTGACCGCGCATCATGATGGATTGCCAACGCGCACCTTGCGAGGGTTCCAGATTTGCCCACGCGACAATTGTTAATTCTTCAAGCGTAATGCTCTTATTGGATTCCACTTCTACATAGACATCATTGCCATTGAATTCCAAGGCTTGTCCAAACTTTCCATCGCGCCACTTTTTGGGTCCGGCAATGGTCCCGTCATTTCCAGTCTTGGAAGTATCCTTAGCAACATCGCCCGCACCCTCTTCAAATAGCCACATGCCGACAACGGTATCCGGATCAACTTTAGCGAGTGCAGACGGACTTGCAGCCAGCATAAGCGTGACAACAAGACTAAGGATCATAACAAAAAATCTGTTATCCATTAGATCTTCCTCCATAAAAGTTGTAGGAAAATTAAGACTTAGCAACCTCGTCTAAGCAATCAACTTAATTTGATATGATACCTTTACCTTCTCGAATTGTCAACCACTGATTGCATTGAACATTTACAATGACATCCTGAACGCCATTCTGCCAGTAGACAACTATCCTGTCAACCTGATCTGCTGTCCCTAACCCAATCAAGAGTCGATGTGCGTTTTGTGAGAGATAACTCGCCCCACTTTTTACTTCTCGGAGCAGTTGTACATCGCCACTCTGAAGTATCACCTTCGCGCCTATGCCGTCGCGATTTGACTTTTCACCGACGAGTTTAATCCCTAACCAGTGATGCGTCCGTGGCGTATCGTTCCGGAGTAGATCCGGTGTATCGGCAATGTTCGTGACAAGGATGTCCAGATCGCCGTCGTTATCATAGTCGCCGAAAATTGCACCACGGCTGGACTTCTTGATTAACATACCATCACCAGATATACCAGAAATATCCGTGTATGTCCCGTCGCTGCTATTGCGGAAAAGTTGGTTTTGTTGTTTGTAGATCCCGATCTCTTCCAATTCTTCAATATTATCGTGGAGGTGACCATTCGCAAAAAAGAGGTCCAGCCAACCGTCATTGTCAAAATCGACGAAGCCGGTGCCCCATGCCAATGGTAAAAGTGTCGGTTCACTCAGGTGGCTTTGCGCGGTGACATCCCAAAAGACCCCGTTCCCATCGTTTTGATAGAGTGTATTTGTTTCGGCTTGATAGTGTGTGAGGATGACATCAAAATCACCATCGTTATCGTAATCCGCCGTATCAATACCCATACTACTTTCAACATCGCCGTGCTCATTGCGTGCGATGCCGTGCAATTCACCGAGTTCCGTAAAAGTGCCATCGCCGTTATTCCGATAGAGAAAGTTAGGCTCCCGGTCATTGGCAATGTAAAGATCAGGAAAACCGTCATTATCAACATCCATCCAGACTGCGCCGAGTCCTCTGCCGAGTGTGGTGAGTCCGGCATCCTGCGTTACATTGGTGAAGGTACCGTCGCCATAGTTTCGGTTGCGTATATCTGATGCCGGAGGAAAGTCTTCTGGACG
>VXXH01000688.1 GCA_009835515.1 Candidatus Poribacteria bacterium | reverse complement strand
AGTTAGGCATGATTAAAAAAATTGAAATCAACAAAAGGTTAACGGCACTTGCAGTCTGCTTGCTTTTTAGTATTGCGGGCACCGTTTCAGCACAGCGACTTGTCTCACTTCAACCAGCCCGCGCGATTGAACTTGCACTACAGAACAACGAGGCGGTGAAAAAGGCGGAAAAGGTGGTAGAACGCGCGAAAGCAAACCTCCGCGTATCCAAAGCGGTTTACCTACCCCAGGTGGGACTCACCAGCGAATATCAACGTCAAAGAGATGGTGATATTGACGAGCAAGACTATCTCACCCGCGCACAGATGAGCGTCCTCTTCGCACAATTCGGTGAGATCCCTCAAGGACTTGATGCAGCACAGGAAGAAGTACGGAAGGCAGAGATTGAATATGAACGCGCGAAAAAGGAGAGCGTCCACGCTGTTCGGAATCTCTGGCACAATATTATCCTTACACAAGAGGAAATTGAACAACGCCGCGCCATTGAGATAGAACTAGAGAAAAAACTCAAAGGCACACAACTCAAGCAAGAAAAAAAACGGATCAGCTTCCTAAGTCGTCTCAATACGGAACTCGAATTGTCGGAACAGCAGCTTGCACTCAATGAACTCCAACGACGGCTTGACGTGGATACCGCCGAACTCATCAGACTCACCGGACTCGATCCGCTTGCACAGGTTGTTCTTGCACAATCCCTTCCCGATGACGATGTGACGCTGGAGGCCGCGGTTGAACTTGCACTCGCACACAGCCTTGATTTACGCGATTTACGCGGTGATATTGTCCGGCAAGAGCGCCTCGCCGCAGAGACAATATGGAACCGGTTTCCCGAACTCTCTGCTGAAGCCCGCTATAAGGATCTCCATGTGCTGCTCGAACAACACCAGCAGAACCGAACTTGGGACGCGAAAGCACTCTATGATCCAGTCATATTTGATCGGGAACGAGATGCATCGAGTATTTTTCAGACGAACCCTCGCACTCAGGACGGATGGGAGGTACGCTTCAACCTCAACATACCGCTGTATGATGGAAAAAAAACCTACAATCTACGCGCTGTAGAGCTTGCAGAACTGGAGCGACTTCAGTTTGCGTACACTGAAAAAACGAAATTGATCCAAGTCGCCGTGAGACGAGACTATCGCGCCGTGGCGAATGCTAAAGAACGGATGGAGATTGAGGCGCAGCGATTGGAAATCCGTGAACAATATCTACGGACAATAGAGCATGTGCTTGACGAAGTCACGTTTGATATTCCGGGTTATCAAGGATTGACTTTTAACGACGCGTTTCAAGCACAAGCACAATTTACAGAGACGCAACGTGTCTTTTATCAGGCGCGCCGAAACTACGCCGCAGCGAAGGAACAACTCCGAGAAACAATGCAATGGATCGAATAATATATTATGCCAGGATACCCGAAAGGAGAAAATATGAGCAGTGCTTCGACAACACACACTGAACTCAACCATTTCGATGAGCAGGAGCTTATCACGCTCGTTCAGAATGGCAATACAGAGGCGTTTAATCCGCTTGTGCGGAAATATCAGCACAAAATCTACAATCTGATTTATCAACGGGTTGGTGACCGTGAAACAGCGAAAGACCTTTGTCAAGAAGTATTTCTAAAGGCATGGCAAGCACTACCGCGCTTCAAAAAGCGATCGGGATTCTATACATGGCTTTATCAAATTGCTGTCAATTGCAGTATTGATTTTATGCGCAAGCGAAATAAGCAAATCCTTTTTGCGTGCGAGGAATTGCCGCAAAACGGGGACGAGGTCCTTCCGATGCTCCAGCTGCAGCCGTCGCCTTGTCAAATTCTTGAGAAGGAGGAACTCGGGCATATTATCCGCAAAGCCGTACATCAACTCCCGTCAGGACAACGCCGCGCGTTTCGTTTACGCTACTTTCACGAACTCCCAATAAAAAAGATTGCCTCACGTCTTGACAAATCGGAGGGCACTATTAAAACGTCCCTGCACCATGCCCGTCAAAGGCTCCGAAATATGCTGGGACCTTACCTGAAAAACGAATTCTTTGCATAGTACAGGGGAACTTGAATCCAGTTGTACCGTTGGAGATCAACAGTTGGTGTAGACACTTCCGTCCCTATTTTACCTCACTTATCAGAAACGAGACCTGCGCCATGATAAAGAACAGCAGATTAAACAGCACCAGCAAGCCGACTTGGGCTAACACGCTTTGATATGAAATCTGCTCCTCAAAGACAGGTACAGCGTTCGGATCCACGGGCTTCTGGGATAGCCCCTCTTTCACAGGATAGATATGGAGGCTTTCTGGATCGCTCCTATCCTCCGTTTTGATGAAGTCTACGAACGTCTGTCGGTAACGGCGCGCCTGTTTGACAAAATTTATATAACTGACGATACCTGTATTCGCAAGCCCTTCCATGGCATATTGGAAAGTCGCTATGGGAGATATCTGGGTCAGGTCGCGGGCGAGCTGCACCTGCTTAAACTGACTATCAATCTGCCCATCAGCAAACCGGGTTTTTGTCTCTATTTCTCTGGTGAAGTAGGTTGCCCAGAGACGCGTCGCTTCAGGATTCTCAACAGATGCTGCCTTGCTTAACTTAGACGATGTTTCTCCTAACCCGTTATACGGACTTGCGCTACCCTGCGGACGAAATTCATCTCTCAACTGCCCCAATTGTGCCTCCTTCTGCATTGAGGCTTCGTCAACTGACAAGATCGGCTTAAGATTACCGACAAAAGTCCCCAAAAGGCTTGGGAATACAAACGCCAAGCAAACCCAGGTTAATAACAACCACACTAAACTTGTGATAGGATTCGAGACGCGACTGGAGAAAAACAGCCCCAGAAAGATAAAAACAGAGAGATGTAACGCAAACACCACCACTATCCCCAAAATCCTCAGCCAATCTTCTGACTCAAATGGGATATTTCCAGAGAAAAGAATAAACAATAGATTCATCAGGATACCAATGAGAAGCGGTACCATGAGCGTCAAAAACGCTCCGAGGTATTTTCCTAACAATACTTGTCCGCGCGAGATAGTGTTGGACATTATTAAGCTCAGTGTGCCGCGCGCCCGCTCCCCGGCGATAGCATCGAAGGTGAACAAAATGGCAAAAAAACTCATCAGAATACCGATGAAGACCCAATCGATCTTAATCCGCTGCATCGCGCTCTGCGCCTTGCTCTGCAAGGGATACTCTAATGTCCACGGTGGTGTCCATTCGTAATCTTCCGTCTCATATTGACCGGTTCGACTCCATGAACCTCCACTCACCATCGTAACAGAACGCGGTATCTGGGTATCTGCGCCATCGGCACAGAAAATCAGTCGGCTTGGAGATTTTGAAATCTCCCCAGGTCCTACGAGTGCTAGCTCCGCCAAACTTTTATTGGCAGAATCTTCGATATGTTTTGCCTGTTGTGTCCCCTGTTGGTTATGGATATTGACTTGCGCCATGTAGCCGTCACCACCGAGACTGTACATCAGCGCGTTTGCTACAAATAGGACAGGCAGCAGGATTATCATCAAGGCGAACCGCAGTGTCGTGAGATTGTGATGAATCTCTTTCTTCGCAATCTGTCCAATCATCTGTTTCTCCTTTTCTAACTCATCTCATATCTCAGAAAAGACACGTAAGCCACCATAAAAAGAACAATATTCCATGCCAATAATATCAAAATATCTACAGAGGCGCGAGAGAAACTTTCAGAGAGAGAGAGCCGTTTATGTTCAAAACCGGGCAGATCTGTCAAGGCCGCTGGGCCTTGGTCATTGGAAAACCACGCCCGAGAAGAAAACGCCTCCTTATCTTTCAAATATTCTACAATCTCGCGCTTATAGGCTCTGGAGTTTTGAATAAAGTCGTTATAATGCTGCCGGTCGGTCCCGGCAATTGTCCCGACAGCGAAGTGATATACGTCTGCGAAGGAGATGCGGGAGAGCGCGTCAGCGAACTTCGCATTCCGCTCCCGTTCTTCCGCAGGTTTGTTGAGAATTTCCTCCGCTTTACCCGCATATTCAGCCCGTAGTTGTTCTTGATATCCCAAAATCTCTTGGAAGATGGAGGTGTCTGCTTTGCTAACACTGTTGACGCTATAATTCTCTATTAAAAAATAACCTCCAGACCAAGAGCTACTCCGAGTTCCCGTTGGTGTTGTCTGAGGTTCCCAAGTAATTGACTTTGTTATATTTTCGTAGCCTCTCTGTTTGAGGTAGGCGTCCCGCTCTTTTCTGAATTGATTCCAGACCTCGGAGGCAGATTGGAGAAACACGCTTTCAGGTTTCATCTGATGTGGTGGGAATTTCTCGACTGCAAACGTCACGATATTTGAATGAACACTCGTCAGGAGCACCCAAATAAACATCGAAAGGATTAAGCTTGTTGTAGCTGTCTTCGTCCAGATAGACAAGAGCAATCCTAAAAGATACCATGTTGACACGTACAACAGCGAAACAGCGAATATCAGTACAACGTGTGCAATGTCGTTTCCATCAAAAGCGGCGACACCTGAAGAAAGTGCCATTAGCAGTGCCACGATTAAACTCACCAAAACAATAGGAAACAGCGACAACATACCACCGAGGTATTTTCCCAGCACTATGATATCTCTGGGTATTGAATTAGATAACACGAGTTTCAAGGTGCCGTCTTCTCTCTCCCCTGAAATTGTGTTGTAAGCAAACAGAATCGCTAACGCGCTGAGCACGATTTTGAAGATGAAAACCACATCAACGGTCAGGAAAATCGTAAGGAAGGGGTTGTCTGAACCTCGCTTCTGCGTTGGTGCCCCCCACATCGGGAAATTAAGTTCAAAGATAGGTTTCGCCAATTCAACGGTAACTGTATTTGCTCCAAAGTTCTCCGTCCCCACGTTAAAAATTCCGAGGGGATTTGGTTTCCGGTGCGCTTTCGGCTTGATTTTGGAATAGAGTTCCCACTCCGGTGCTTCTGTCGCTGCCTCTCGGACGGCGGTGTTATACCCCGCCAAGCGCGTTTCATAATCGTCAATTTGAACGAAAACAGCAACGGCAGTTGAAAGCAGACACACGATAAACCCAATCATGAATCGGGATGTCAACACATTTGAAACGAATTCTCGTTGGATAATCAGCCAAAGTGTCTGCATAAACTCACCTTATTCCTGAGAAGGATATTGATGTGGAACGATTTCAACAATTTCACTGCCAGCGTTCGCCTCGAAAAAGGCGGCAATATCATCAATCATTTCATCTTTGATTTCATGCTCAGTGTTATTGTACGTAACAAATTGGACTGGAATCCCAAGCGCCCTGTATATTGATTGACTCAAGTGCCACCGATCTGGCATCATTTTAACGCCAATAAGGTCTTTGACTAATTCAGCATCTTCTTCGTCATAAGCGTCTTGATACGGAAGGGTATCATTATCATCAAGTGCCCCCATGTAGATGTACTGCGATACGCTCTTATATTCCGCTTCGTTAAATTCAATATCAGCGATCTGTTTCACGTCCGCAATTCCGACTGGGTAACGCATCGTGGTACTGTTCCAGCGGTCTGTTGAAAAAGTCGGAATGCAGTTGATGCCACCCGTCGCGACTGCACGGACAACCGTTGGGTGTAAAATCGCAAACCGATTCGTAAACGTCCCAGAAGCCGAGAATCCGTTCATGAAAATTTTTTCATTTACCTTCACGTTATTGTGCCGTAGGAGTTTTTGAGCATGTGCTATCATTGCGATCAGCTGCAAGTCGATTCTCTTGAGGTTTCCTTCTCTAATCAGGAGCGTCTCTCTATCTAAAGCATGCGTGTAGAGCGTCCCGCCGGGTCGCGGAAAAACAGGCGTGAGCAATGGGATTTTCAGTTTTCTTGCGACGCTACTACCAGAGCAGGTCTCTATTGTGTCCTTTGTATTCTTATCAAGGCTCACAAAATTGCTACCAACGCCTGTATTGTTTGGTTCTACCAGTAGGTAAATTGATTTGTTCAGGTTAACCCCTCGGGGAATGAGCAGATAATATGGGAAGTTAAACCCTTCTGTAGGACTCTCGGAAACGCGGCAGAGCAGTTTATCGGAGAGATCGAGTTTCTCAATATCTGTTACATGCACAGGTGTTGTGTCGATAAAAGTAGGTGTAACTGGGTCGGGACCTTCTGTTGTAAATGTCAGAACAGACTCTTCAAGTAGGACATCTGACATATTCCTGTAACCTTCATTGCGTCCCAATATAAGTCGGTAGATCTTTGATGGTGATAGACGTTCATTAAATGAAATAACGTGGGTTGTGTTGTTGTCTTCCCATCGGACATCACCGACTGGGGTACCATAATATCCTACATCAACGCCTGTCATTTTTTGATTAAAGACAATCCTTATCTCTTTTAAATCCGTTGAGACTTTCTCAGAGAGGTCGGGAATAGTCTTCTCTACTATTGGAGGTATTGTATCTTTATGTGTCAACTCTCAATTCCGCCTAATTTGAATTTTCGACTAACATAGCACTACTTTGATAAATCATACACCATCGGCTCGTCAGAATTTTCAACAACGCGACACTTTTCAATAACCCCTTCGTCCCGATAGTTATTTTTCCACTTGTATGTCCAGAGTGTCCCTATCCGCCCAGGAAAGTATTCTTCACACTGACCCGGAATCTCACACTCAAGCAATTCGGCTTCTGTGACGATCCCGTTAGCGTGCTCGTAGCACATTTTCACAAATCCAATACCAGTCGCGAACCACAAATAGCGTGTGCCATTAATGAAATTGTTGGCTTCTCTAACTTCAGAAAATGCCTCTTCTGTCCCTATTTTGGCACCTGTAAAAACAGTTTTATGCCTGAAGCATTCCCGAAACACGCCAGCAGTAACCTCTACTGTTTCAGAAGGTCCCAAAATCATCTCTGCTCGTGAATTCCAATGTCCCTTCTGTTCCCAAGTATCCCCTATAACCAACGGGAATTTATAAAGATCCGCAGGATAATGGGTGATGTAATGCATCGACATGTACATCGGTGCTGGCTCATAGACAATCCCAGTCGTGCCATACCCTATAAATGCCAACCCCATATCGCTTTGACTGAAGTTGAAAGTCCCCTGTGCCAAATGTTCACCAGCCTCTGTTGCCGCCGTCGCTTTAACACCGATGTGACGCGGTATATTTTTCAATAGACCTGGACACAAGATTTCGCGAACCATCAACTCTTCCTTTTCTAATCGCTTTCGAGCACGGTACAATCGACTCTTTACCGTGTTCGGCGACACGTCTAAAAGCTCGCTCACTTTTTCGCAACTCAAACCTTTTAAATAGTGCAATATTATCACAGCACGTTCTGCCACCGGAAGTTTTTGAAGGAGGTGTTTCACAACTTCTTGCAACGCACCTGTCAAAGCTTGTGTCTGTTCTTCCTCAAGATATTGTCCATAGAACAACCTTTCTAATTCGGCCTTTGGTAATGTATCCAGGGGCTGCATTGAAGTCGGTCTTTGCCGCAGCCACTTAGCACATTGCCGCTTTGCTATCGTATACAGC
>VXXH01000006.1 GCA_009835515.1 Candidatus Poribacteria bacterium | reverse complement strand
CTATCTGCTCTATGAAGCGGGTAAAACACAGCTCGCGAAGTATCTCAGCATAGAAAATGCAAACGAAGGATATTATGTGGTATTCGATCATCGCAAGAACCCTGAACCTCAGGTAGAAACGCAAACCTTACAGGATTTAACAATTCGGAGTTAGGTCATCCCTGTCGTACAAGAACGTCCTTCCACTTCTGCTCTCCAAACTTAAACACAACCTAAAAATCAGAACAAATGGGAGTTTTTTATGAAAACATACGCTACTAATCATAGATTTTTTGTTTTCACCTTAATTACTATCTTAATAGTTTTAAGCGTGCAGAGGGATAGTTACGGTCAGAATTTGAACGTTGGTGAACCCCGTACTGTGCGGTTGCTCTACTTTCTACCCAATGACCGGCCATATCGTCCCGCAGTAGTTCAGGAGATGAGAGATATGGTCCGCACCGTTCAAACCTTCTTTGCCGAGCAGATGCAAGCACACGGCTACGGCAAGAAAACTTTTCGCTTTGAAACCAATGGCAAAGGTGAACCAAGAGTGCGTCGCGTAGATGGGAAACACCCCTTTAGACACTATGACAACACCCTTGGCACTGCTGTAATTAAGGAACTGGAGCAGGCATTTGATTTTGAGGCGAATATTTACTTTATTGTGCTTGGGGCAGATGCGCTTCGTCAAGGTAATGGGCAGCCTGCAGGTGGAGTCGCATCTAAACGAGGGAAAAATGGTGGACATGTAGTGGTTCCTAATCGATTTGGATGGACAACGGTGGCACATGAACTCGGACATACCTTCGGATTGGGACATGATTTTAGGGATAATTCGTACATCATGTCGTATGGACATGGTCAAGATGCTTCTCTATCTGCTGCGGCAGCCGAATTTTTGTCTGTGTCCCCGTTTTTTAATCCTCGTATTCCCACGGCACCTATGTCACCACCAACCGTTGTGCTCATTTCCTCGTCTACATACGCCGCAGGATCAAAAAGTATACCGGTTCGGCTCAAGGTCAAGGATTCAAGTGGACTTCATCAAATCCAACTATTTGCTTGGGGTGGACTCCAAAAGTCTCGTGGATTGGCACGGAAAACAGAATCTGTTGTTGAATTTGAATATGATGGTGGTATTGGTCTGTTGGATTTTGATGCTAACTCTATAGATTTTGTAAGTCTTTCCGAGGTTGCGGGACATGATATTAATGTTATGGTGATTGATACAGCCGGAAATAGCAGCTATACTCTTTTTCGACTTCATGAAAAGTCAGACTTCTTGCGCGCTACGCTTGAAGCATCTGCGTCTGAAATTAGATCATTAGCATTTTCACCCGATGGACAGATTCTCGCCTCTGGTGGTCGTGCTGGAGAAATTAAGTTATGGGATGTGATAACAGAACGCAATATTACTACAATAACACATGATAAAGGGTTTCCGAATCCTGTCTGGGTGTCCTTTTTACCTGATGGACAGACGCTCGCCTCTGTTAGTCGCGATGTCGTCCAGTTTTGGGATGTGGTAACAGAACGCAATATTGCTAACTTAGACTTCTTCACAGGAAGTACCTCCCCGTATGCAATCAACTCTGTGTCCTTTTCATCTGATGGAAAAACTCTGGCATCCGTAAAAGACGGTGGAGAAGTCCAGTTTTGGGATGTGATAACAGGACGCAATATTGCTACAATAGCACTTGAAGAAGAATTTTCAGGTCCTACCTGGTCTGCGTCCTTTTCACCTGATGGGAAAACCTTTGCAGCCACCAGTGCAAGTGTTCCGGAGGTTCAGTTATGGGATATTACAGGCTCCAAACTTGCTACCTTTCCTATTCCTGAACAGGGAGTAAGTGATAACTGCTTATCTTTTTCGCCGGATAGGGCGATCCTCGCATTCGGCAGCGCAATTGGCGAAATCCAGTTATGGGATTTGACGACCAGACGCAGTATTGCTACCTTATTTAATACGGCGGAAAGCGACGGCGGCGTATTCGCTTTGTCTTTTTCTCCCGATGGGACGATCCTCGCATCAGCTTATTGGAGGAATAAGATCAAGTTATGGGACGTTACCACAGGCTCCGAACTTGCTACTTTTCTAAGTCCCAATTTTGATAGCTATGAATTATTTTTATCCTTTTCGCCTGATGGAAAAACTCTGGCATCCGCAGGATTGAATGGAGAAGTCAGGTTATGGGCGATTCCCTCAGTTGATGATAGAAGAAAAATCACTATAAGTGAAATTATGGTTGCTTCAAATGACGGCAGCCTTCCACAGTGGGTAGAGCTTCACAATCCGTCAAATACACATTCTGTAAACCTGAAGGGGTGGAGGTTAGAAATTCAAAACCGACGTTCAACAAATTTTAACGGACGCATCAATACGGCATTCACCTTTAAAAAGAAAATTATTAAGCCACAGGAAACACTCCTGTTAGTCTCAAAGCAAGGACGCTCTTCAAATAATTTTCAGAAGGAACAGATTTACGACCTTAACACGCTACATCCCAATCTTCAGGACATAGTACTAAGTAAAGAAGGGTTCTATCTGAAATTGAGTAATGTAGCAGGTGAACTGATAGACGAGGTCGGAAATCTTGATGGTAGAAGAAACACCGGTGATAAGCCTGTTTGGTCTCTACCAAGAAACCTAACAGAGGATGGTGTACGCGCTTCAATGATACGCAGGCATGATGATGAGGTGCCGCAACTCGGGGCTGATGCATCTGGCTGGATTTCCGCTATAAACACGAAACTGCTCACTGGCACTACCACCTATTATGGGCATCCAGACGACATCGGTGCTCCCGGTATTGAAAGTGGTGGCGCGTTACCGGTTGCGTTGTCTCGCTTCCGAGCGGAACTGACCGATGCGGGTGTTGTTCTGAGATGGATTACCGAATCGGAGTTAGACAATGCGGGGTTCAATATCCTGCGCAGTGAGACAAAAGATGGCGAATTCAAGGTGGTCAATCCTAAACTCATTCAAGGTGCAGGCACAACAAGTGAACGCCAGACCTACACATGGACAGACACCACTGCTAAACCGAATGTTGTTTATTACTACCGCATAGAAGATATTTCACATGCGGGAGATCGCAAGCAATTGGCGACCGTTCGTATGAGGGGATATGTGTCCGCAGTCGGTAAACTTACAACGAAATGGGGCGATTTGAAACTGCAAGAGTAATTATATCCGATAGGCGAGGCTCCTGTGCCTTGCCATTTTCTTTCAAGTGAAGGATAGGCAATTACCTAAAACCGCTCAAGGTAAATGTCTCCGTTGTCTTTTTGGGTGTTGCTCCAGACAACCACCCATTCCGCTTGTCCAACAGATACGACAAAGGGTGGATAGTGTTCCCCTTTACTTGTAGAGATAGCTGCACCGTTCTCGTCCCACAACAGTTTACCTTCCAGATCAATCAGCTGTCCGTAGATAGCGTTGCTGCTCTCCTCACCGAAGTCTTCTCGATAATCCAACCACGCCACAAAAAATTGCCCGTTCTCGGTTTTAACGATAGACGGTTTGTCTTGATGTCCGCCTGCAGTGCAAAGGGCGATACCCTCTGGTTCCCAGACCGGTGTGCCATCTGCTCGGACGCGCTGCATATAGAGGTCAGAGTAGATATCGCGCTCGTCTCTCCAGACGACGATGAACCCGCCGTTCGCATCGCCGGTGACCGAGGCGTGTTTCTGGATACCTTCGGTTGTACAGATAGGCACTCCCATCTCTTGCCATAATTTATTGCCGTCAGGAGAAACCCGCTGTGCGTAGAGTTGGTCGTTGATGAAATTTTCGTACACCTGCCATAAGACAATAATGCCACCTTCACCATCGGGGATGACGCGCGGTTCACCTTGCATGCCGTCTATTGGAGAGATGAGAAGCGGCATGTCCCACAACGGTTTTGCGTCTAAACGCAAGCGATACGCCATGATGTGCCACGCGTCATAACCGATAACGTCCCACCAAACCACATAGAATCCACCGATGCCATCAGCGACGAGAATAGGATCACTCTGTAGCGATTCCGATGGGAAAACGGGAATGCCGTCAGGTTCCCACATCGGTTCGCCTTTCGCGGTGATCCGTTGGATGTAGAGGTCTTGAAATTCGGAACTCCGGCGTTCATCTTCCCAGACGCAGATGGCACCGCCTTCACCATCGCTCATAATCGCTTGTGTGGATTGGTCGGCTGTGTTTGTGCAGACTGGAATCCCATCCGTTTGCCATAGAATCTCGCCATCGAGATTAATGGCTTGGGCATAGATATCCCAATTGCTCCTATCGCGTCTGTCGTTCCATACGACAATTGCATGTCTATCGTGTCGAATCATCCGTAGGCGACGTTGATTTCTATCTGCCTTGCATATCGCTACACCATTTTCTGCCCAACGCGTTTTTCCTGTGCTATCAATGTGCTGTGCGTAAACATCCCAATCCTTGCCGGTTCGATAATCTTCCCACATCACCACG
The DNA here is from genome assembly GCA_009835515.1 of Candidatus Poribacteria bacterium. GTDB lineage: Bacteria > Poribacteria > WGA-4E > WGA-4E > WGA-3G > WGA-3G. The sequence goes on along the minus strand of VXXH01000006.1, from coordinate 3,085 downwards.
ACCCCACCGTCGCCATCGTCTACAACCCACGGGAGGAATTGTCCATCTACAGCCGTCGAAACTGGGATCTCAGCCGATGCTGTTCTGAATAGCGGACAAACACCGAAAATCAGGATAAATATGGACGCTATCAATAGTCTACTCAATCGGAGAAAAGTGTTTTGGGAGTCCATAAGTTGACCAATGTTCCTTTTGTATAGAGATCAAGTGTTTCCCAGTTTTGGATAGGGAGTTCAATGTGTGCAAGTGCCGCTGTCGGCATCCGTTTTATTTCTCCAGTCAGGTGATTGACGAGTTGTTCCATCGTCGGGTTATGTCCAACGACCATGACGCGTTGATATTTGTCCGACACTGCTTGTAGTGTTTCAAAGTATATCCCGGGAACAGTATCATAAAACGCGTCCAACTTTTTCACTTTCCGCGTGTAACCGCAAGATTTTGCCACTTTATTCGCTGTTTTTCGTGCCCGCTTTGCCGATGAGGTGAGAATCCGGTCAGGAATCAATCCTTCTTGGCGCAGGTATTTCCCCATGCGCGGTGCATCTCGTTTGCCGCGCGCATTGAGCGGACGATCATAATCAGAGAGTTCAGGGTAGTTCCAACTGGATTTCGCGTGTCGTAGGATGAGAAGGGTTTTCATTGTTGCTCCTTAGCTTTTTCTTACATCCTACCACAATCAGGTCTGGGTGTCAATTACAGATATTTCGTAGGCCAGGGTTATTTATAGTAAAGTTTAGAATTAACAGGACACTCCACACCGGTTCGGTTAGGAATGCAGGTCGCAAGAAATCCGCAGAAATACCCAAGCAATACGCAGAAATACCCTATCAAAAACACCCCCAGCAAAAACACCCCCCTTTATCCCCCTTATCAGGGGGGCAGGCGTGTACGCCGCAAAACCGAACCTACCGGGGGGAGGTAAAGTGTCTATTTATTTTTCGGTTTCACTATAAATAAGCATAGGAAATGATCACAGACATAAACTAACGGAAAAACTGAATGACTCCGACTGATGACTGAAACTGAAAACTATTTCGCTGACGGTGCCTGAAAAAAATTTGTCTTGCATTCTCAAGGCTTTTGTGATAATATTTAATGTGAACCTGTCAACGTATTTGGGGATATATCCGTTACAGAGTTCAAACATAAACTCTGGAGGATATAGATACATGTTATCCAAAATCGACAAGACTCTTACGCTACTCTTAGTCGCGCTAATATTTGGTGGTATCAGTGGATGTTATATTGATGCTGGGGACGATACCGATGAAGAGCCGCCTGCGGTGCCACGCGGTGTCATAACCACCACAGGCGACGAACAGGTTATCATTGAGTGGTACCCTAACGGTGAATATGACTTGGCAGGTTATGAGGTGTGGCGTGGGCGAGACGGCACCAATTTTGATAGTCTGGCAGATGTATCAGAAAACACAACCCGCTATGTAGATAGAACTGTCCGAAACGGAGAAACCTATTATTACGCTGTTTCCGCTTATGACGTTGACGGAAACGAAAGCGAACTCAGCCCCGAAAACGCTTGGGATACGCCGCGCCCAGAAGGACGAAATGTCACGCTTGATGATTATAATATTTTCCCAGACAGAAGTGGTTTCGATTTCTCACGACCGGAAAAGGGGAGTGTGCATTGGGACACCGCGGCAACGGATGTCTATTTTACGTTTGATGCTGAACGCAACGCTACTTACCTCTACTCTGACAATGAAACGTTCATGCAAGATTTGGGGTACCACGAAAACCTTGATGCCGTAGATATCGTACCGAAAGATGGATATGTAGAGTTATTTGTTGAACTCATTGAGGGGCATGTCTATGCCATCAATACACCAGATAATAACTTCGCAAAGATTCATGTACGTGAACTGTATGAGGATGCGGTCGTTTTCGATTGGGCATACCAGACCGATCCAGGAAACGTACAATTGGCACCCTCTCTCAAACGTCCGTGATAAGGAGTGAACTTCATGAATAGGAATAGAGAGGCGGCGTTGATGTCGCCTCTGTTAGGCGTATTTCTTACGCTTATGCTCTTTCTCATCTCTGGGTTTGTTGATGTGAACGCCGAAACAGATGAAACGGATACCGCCACATATACGGAATCTGACACTGCAAGCCAAAAACCCCTACCGTTTGTGCCGGGTTATATGGACGCCCCTGAAACGGCACCGGATTATTCACTGTTTCGGTCGCATCCAGAGCGGTACTACCCTGAACTTGATCTTCAAAAAGCGCAGCGGCTATCAACTTTTATGCCCGGATTGGGACAGGCTTATGCCGGTAATTACACAAAAGCGACACTGTTCCTAACCGTCGAGTTAGGCACTTTCGCACTTGCTGGGTATAATATCGCTCGCGCCCTGCATTACAACGAACAAAGCGTATTTGAGACTGGGTTCCAAGACGATCGGACTGACAAATTCTTAACGCATGAACAAGGGCAGGCTCGCATGAGGAATCATGCGTTTTTCAGCGGTATTTTCCTCGCAACAGGTATCGGGATCCACATCTGGAATATCCTTGATGCCCCTAAAACCGCTGAAGCGTATAATAATCGAAGATTTTCGCTGCAGGTGCAACAAACAGGTAGTGGTTTTCAATCTCTGGTATTCACCCATAGATTCTAAAACTGTCGTAGAAGACATATTATCTCAACGCCAATTGCGAGGACAAAAGTATGCGTTATGCAAAATATCTAATCTTTGCGCTGCTCTTAGTCGGGAACATTGCCTTAAGTGGTAATTCCATATTTCTTGTTGAGGGAGAGAACATCGTCCCGAATCCCCTACGGGTCGGTGAAAAATTAACCTATGATATTCGCTGGAAAAAATTGCCCGCTGGAAAACGGACAGACTGGATTATTGCAGAAGAAGTTGTTAATGGCGCAGGTGTTTATCGTATCCAGTCCGAAATGAAGACCCGGGCACTTTTCAGCCCCTATAAATTCCGAAGCGAGCAGGAAACGCACTTTAATCCGACAACACTTTCACCGGTCCGTTTCCAGAACCATGTACAGGATCGAAAACATCTTATTACCGTCAAAATCGATTTCCGTGAGGGTGAGGCGGAC
>VXXH01000459.1:6468-7545 GCA_009835515.1 Candidatus Poribacteria bacterium | reverse complement strand
TATTGGTAACATAAATTCTGAGGCGATCACCGAATTACGTTCTATGGGGATAAGCGTCAAAGAGGAACTGACAGAAAGTGGGTATTCCGTTAAAATTTCAACAAAATAATCTGAACACTTACATCAGTAGGAAAATGTAGTGGATTTCCCTATTCGCCGCCTTCTTTATCACATTCGATAGCGGGACGACCTCGCGCGCCCCGCCTCCAAAGCACACTGCGGTGTACTCACTTGTAACCTTCCACCCAACCCCCCTTGCTGTCTAATCTATTCTATTCCTGTCCGATCGGATACCGGAGGTAGTCACGTCTCCAGAAGTGCCACCACAGAACCCTGCACAAACGAACAGTTTATGCTACCGTGAGAAGCGAACCCTACCACATGCAAAAACTTTTACACACGCAAAAATTTCTTTGACATTTTTGTTGCATCGTGCTAAAATGTAATTTCAACGGCATAGCTCACTCTATTCCGTAGTGGTTAACAGTAAAAGGAGAAATTTTTGGACGTATGAAACAATACAGAACCGATGAGATCCGGAACATTGCAATTATTGCGCATTCAGGAGCAGGCAAGACATCACTCGTTGAAGCGATGCTTTACAACGGTGGTGCAATTGAGCGTATGGGGGCTGTTGATAGTGGAACTTCTGCAGCCGACTATGCCGCTGACGAGATAGAACGCAAAACCACTCTCAATTGTTCAGTCTGTATCGCAGAATGGGAAGGACACAAACTAAATCTGATTGATACCCCCGGCGCAGAAGATTTTTACGGGGACCTCTATAGCGTACTCCGAATTGTCGACGCAGTCGTCGTTGTTGTTGACGCGACAACCGGTGTCGAAGGTGGTACCGAAAAGGTATGGGAAGTTGCGGATAAATATGGGCTCCCGCGTCTCATCTTTATCAATAAGATGGACAAAGAGAACGCCAGTTTTGAAAACGCGCTTGCAAGCATCGAAGATATTTTAGAGACCCGAGCTGTCCCTATCCAACTACCGATTGGGAAAGAGGATAATTTCGCAGGTGTCGTTGATGTCATACAGATGGCGGCATATCTGCAACCCGATGGTAAC